>JAEZHO010000448.1 GCA_023416545.1 Pseudomonadota bacterium | reverse complement strand
GTTCGCGGCATCCTGGTTCCATGGAGCGGCCGGCATCGGAATTTTACCAAAGGAAAAAAACCGGGTGAATTTTTCCATCGCACATGCAAAAGTGCGAGAAGCCAGTCTGCGGTAGGGGAAGACCGGTTGCCGCAGATTTGCCGCCGATCGGCCTGCGGGTGGCACCCAGCGAACAAACATCTAGAACAGGGCTGAACGATGAAGAAAACCCTTTTGACCCTCATGGCCGCTGCAGCAATGTCGGCAACCGCGCTGGCAGCGGAAATCAAGCCGGCCTTGGTATACGGAACCGGCGGCAAGTTCGACAAGTCCTTCAACGAAGCGGCGTACAATGGCGCCGAGCAGTTCAAGAAGGAAACGGGGGTCGAGTACCGGGATTTCGAGCCCACCAGCGATACGCAGGGCGAGCAGGCGATCCGCAATTTCGCGAGCCGCGGCTTCAACCCGGTCGTCGCGGTTTCCTTCGCATGGACCTCGGCCATGGAAAAGGTCGCAGCCGAGTTTCCTGACACCAAGTTCGTGATCGTCGACTCCGTTGTCGACCTGCCCAACGTCCGCTCCGTCGTCTACAAGGAAGAGGAAGGCTCCTATCTCGCGGGTCTCCTCGCCGGCATGGCCTCGCAGACCGGAAAGGTCGGCTTCGTCGGCGGCATGGATATTCCGCTGATCCGCAAGTTCGGCTGCGGCTATGTCCAGGGCGTCAAGGCAGCAAAGCCCGACGCGACGGTCTTCCAGAACATGGTCGGCACCACCGGTGCTGCCTGGAATGACCCGGTCCGCGCCGGCGAACTCACCAAGAACCAGATCGACCAGGGTGCGGATGTCATCTACGCGGCAGCCGGCGCGAGCGGCCTCGGCGTCCTGCAGACCGCCGCCGACAACGGCAAGCTCGGCATCGGCGTCGACTCCAACCAGAACCACCTGCATCCGGGCAAGGTGCTGACCTCGATGGTCAAGCGCGTTGACCTCGCCGTCCACGACGCCTTCAAGGATACCCAGGACGACAAGTTCACCGCCGGCGTGCAGGCGCGCGGCGTCAAGGAGGATGGCGTCACCTACGCGGTCGACGAGAACAACAAGGCGCTCATCACCCCGGAAATGTCCGAGGCCGTTGAAAAGGCCAAGGCCGACATCATTGCCGGAACCGTCAAGGTTCACGATTACATGTCGGACAATTCCTGCCCGAACTGATCGAACGGAGGGCGCCTGCGGCAGTGCCGCCGGCGCCCGGCCAAATACGTGATTTGAGAGGCGACGCTTGAGCCTGGACCCTTCAGCCGTACCGGCGATTGAACTTGTGGGCATCGACAAGAGCTTCGGCCCCGTTCATGCCAACAGGAATATCAACCTCGAGATCGCCAAGGGCACGATTCACGGGATTATCGGCGAGAACGGCGCCGGCAAGTCCACGCTGATGTCGATCCTCTACGGCTTCTACCAGGCCGACCGCGGCGAGATCCGCATTTCCGGTAAGCCCGTCATGATCCGCGACAGCCAGGCGGCGATTGGCGCGGGCATCGGCATGGTTCACCAGCATTTCATGCTCGTCGAGAACTTCACCGTCCTGGAGAACGTCATGCTCGGCGTGGAGGGTGGCCCGCTGCTCGCCCGGTCTTCCGAGAAGGCGAGGGCAGAACTCGAGCGCCTGGAAAGGGAGTACGGGCTGGAGGTCGATCCGGACGCCATCGTCGAGGAGCTTCCGGTCGGAGCGCAGCAGCGTGTCGAGATCCTGAAGGCGCTCCATCGCGGTGCCGATATCCTCATCCTCGACGAGCCCACCGGCGTCCTGACTCCGGCCGAGGCCGACCACCTCTTCAATATCCTGCGGGTCCTGCGCGAACAGGGAAAGACGATCATCCTGATCACCCACAAGCTGCGGGAGATCATGGCGATCACCGACTCCGTTTCGGTCATGCGCCGAGGCGAGATGGTCGCCACCCGAAGGACGGCGGAGACCACGGTGACGGAACTGGCGGAATTGATGGTGGGCCGCCACGTTCTGCTGCACATGGAAAAGGGCGAGGCCCATCCCGGAAAAGTGCTGCTTTCGGTCCGCAACCTGACGGTCAAGGATGCCCGTGGCGTCACCATGGTCGACAATGTTTCCTTCGACGTCCGGGCAGGGGAGATCGTGGGCATTGCGGGCGTCGCCGGCAACGGGCAGTCGGAACTGCTGGAGGCGATCGCCGGGATACGCAAGCCCGCATCGGGCGAGATCATCATGGACGGCCAGCCGCTGGCAGGCCTCGATGCCGCCCGGCGTCGCGAACTCGGGCTTGCCCACATCCCGGAAGACCGGCATCACATGGGACTGGTCCTGAAATTCGAGGAATACGAGAACTCTATCCTCGGCTACCACCGTGATCCGATATACGGTCGCGGCGCCTTGCTCGACCTCGATGCGGTCCGGAAGGATGCCGAGGACAAGATCGCGAAATACGACATCCGCCCGCCAAATCCGCGCCTCAAGACGGCCAACTTTTCCGGCGGCAACCAGCAGAAGATCGTCGTCGCCCGTGAGATCGAGCGGGACCCGAAGCTGCTCATCATCGGCCAGCCGACGCGCGGCGTGGATGTCGGCGCCATTGAATTCATACACCGCCGCATCATAGAAACGCGCGATGCAGGCAAGGCAGTGCTCCTGGTCTCCGTCGAGCTTGACGAGATCCGTTCGCTTTCGGACCGTATCCTCGTGATGTTCGCCGGCCGCGTCGTCGGCGAGAAGACCGGCAAGGCGGACGAACAGACGCTTGGCCTGATGATGGCCGGTATCGCGGCGTGAGGTCCAAATGACGACAGCATCCGTGCCGCTTCCCAACTGGATCAGCTATGGGGTGATCCCCCTGCTCAACCTGCTGCTTGCCTTCTTCTTTTCCGGTCTCGTCGTCTGGTGGATCGGCGAAAGCCCCTGGCAGGCGCTCAAGTTCCTCATTCAGGGCTCGCTCGGCCGGGGAGACGCGATCGGTTTCACCCTCTTCTATGCGACGAGCTTCATCTTCACCGGCCTCTCCGTCGCCGTCGCCTTCCATGCGGGCCTCTTCAACATCGGTTCGGAAGGGCAGGCCTATGTCGGCGGACTTGGCGCGGCGCTCGCGGCGCTCGCCCTCGACCATTACGTGCCGTGGTACGTGACGATGCCGTTCGCGATGGCCGGCGCCGCGCTCTTCGGTGCGGCCTGGGCCTTCATTCCGGCCTGGCTGCAGGCCAGGCGCGGCAGCCACATCGTCATCACCACGATCATGTTCAACTTCATCGCCGCCGCGCTGATGGTCTATCTTCTGGTCAACGTCCTGATCGTGCCCGGCAAGATGGCGCCGGAGACCCGGACCTTCCTGGAGGGCGGGCAGCTTCCCAGGCTCGACTGGCTGATGGCGCTGTTCGGGCTGAAGCTCGGGCCCGCGCCGTTCAACGTGTCGTTCCTGATCGCGCTGGCGATGTGCTACCTCGTGTGGCTGCTGATCTGGCGCACCAAGCTCGGCTACGAGATGCGCACGCTCGGCATCAGCCCCTCCGCCGCGATCTATGCGGGTGTTCCCTATACCCGGACCGTGATCATCGCCATGCTGATCTCCGGAGCGCTGGCCGGCATGATGGCGCTGAACGCCGTCAACGGCGCCGCCGCCCGCCTGCAGGTGGAATTCGTCGCCGGCGCCGGATTCGTGGGGATTGCCGTATCGCTCATGGGGCGAAGTCATCCGGTCGGGATCATCCTTGCGGCGATCCTCTTCGGCATCCTCTATCAGGGCGGCGCCGACCTGTCCTTCGAGATGCCGACCATCACGCGTGACATGATCGTCGTCATCCAGGGTCTCGTGATCCTGTTTGCCGGCGCTCTGGAATACATGCTGCGACCCGCCGTCGTGCGCGTCTACCAGAAGTTCGCGAAAGCCTGAGGAGGAAGCGATGGACTATTTCGACATCTTCGTCAGCATCCTCGGCTCGACCAACCGCCTGTCGATCCCGCTGCTCTTCACCGCGCTTGCGGGGCTTTTCTCCGAACGCGCTGGTATTTTCGACATCGGGCTAGAGGGCAAGATGCTGGCCGCGGCCTTCGCATCGGCGGTCGCCGCCTATGTCACCGGTTCGGCCTGGCTCGGCCTTCTCGCCGGGATCGGCGTATCGATCGCATTCTCGCTGGTGCATGGTTTTGCGTCGATCACCAACCGCGGCAACCAGATTGTCTCGGGCGTCGCGCTCAACTTCGTGGCCATGGGCCTGACCGTCGTGCTCGGCCAGGCATGGTTCGGCCAGGGTGGGCGCACGCCGCAGGTTTCGGGCGACGCCCGCTTTGCGCCGATCATCCTTCCCGGTGCCGATGCCATGCGCGAAGTGCCGATCATCGGCCCGCTCTACGCCAACGTCATTTCCGGAAACAACATCCTGACCTACATGGCCTTCGCGGCGGTTCCGCTTGCCTGGTGGGTCCTGTTCCGCACGCGTTTCGGGCTGAGACTGCGCGCCGTGGGGGAAAACCCGGGCGCCGTCGACACCGCCGGCATCTCCGTTGCGTGGATGCGCTATCGCGCCGTCATCGTGGCGGGATTCCTGTGCGGCTTTGCGGGAACCTACCTCGCGATTGCGCAGTCCGCCGCCTTCATCAACAACATGTCGGCCGGCAAGGGCTATATCGCGCTCGCCGCCCTGATCTTCGCCAAATGGCGGCCGGTGCCGGTGATGTTTGCCTGCCTTCTCTTCGGCTTCCTCGACGCGGTCGCGAACTTCATGCAGGGCAAGTCCCTGCCGGGCATCGGCGAAGTACCCGTCCAGATATTCCAGGCGCTGCCCTATATCCTCACCATCATCCTTCTTGCCGGCTTCATCGGTGTCGCCCGCGCGCCGAAGGCGGGCGGTGTCCCCTATGTAAAGGAGCGCTGAATCCATGTCGCACGAGCTGTTCGAAGCTGCCCGTTCCGCGATGGAAAAGTCCCATTCGCCCTATTCGAAGTTCCCGGTGGGAGCCGCGATCCGCGCCGACGACGGCAAGGTCTACCTTGGCGCCAATATCGAGAACCTGTCCTTCCCTCAGGGCTGGTGCGCGGAGCCCACGGCAATCGGCGCCATGATCATGGGCGGTGGGCGGCAGATCAGGGAACTCGCCGTGATCGCCGAGAAGCTGCCGCTCTGCACCCCCTGCGGCGGCTGCCGACAGAAGATTTCCGAATTTGCCTCCGCCGACACGCGGGTCTACCTCTGCGACGATCAGGGCATCCAGAAGACGGTCACGATGGCTGAACTCCTTCCCTATGCCTTCGAGACGGACGTCATCGGATGAGGGAGGTCGTCGATGTCCTCGTCGACCGGCTGAACGGGTTGATGCCGCGATGTGCCATCGTGCTCGGGTCCGGCCTCGGCTCGCTTGTCGATAATATCACCGAGGCCGTCCGCGTCCCCTATGGCGATCTTCCCGGATTTCCGGCGAGCGGCGTTACCGGGCATGCGGGAGAGCTGGTGGCGGGGTATCTCGGAAGGGAGCCGGTGATCATGCTCTCCGGACGGGCGCACTATTACGAGAAGGGCGACCCTCGCGCCATGCGCTTCCCGATCGCGGTCCTGAAGGGGCTTGGCGTCCAGTCCCTCGTGCTTACCAACTCCGCCGGTTCAGTCCGCCAGGACATGCCGCCCGGTTCGGTGATGCAGATTACCGACCACATCAACTATTCGGGCATGAACCCGCTGATCGGCGAGGAGGGCGATGGGCGTTTCGTCGGAATGACCAGCGCCTACGACCCCGAACTGGCGACCGACATGCGCAACGCGGCGATACGCTGCGGCATCCCGCTGTTCACCGGTGTCTACATGTGGTTTTCCGGTCCGAGCTTCGAGACGCCCGCCGAGATCCGGATGGCGCGGACGCTCGGCGCGGATGCCGTCGGCATGTCGACCGTTCCGGAGGTGATCCTGGCGCGCTTCTTCGGACTGCGGGTGGCGGCGGCTTCGGTCATCACGAACTTCGGCGCCGGCATGACCGGGGGTGAACTCAGCCACGAGGAGACAAAGGAAATGGCCCCCGTGGGCGGTCGCCACCTGGCTGCCATCCTTCAGGAAATGCTGATGGAAAAAGGCCAGTGATTTCAGGTCATTCGGCCCGCATCCATCCCCTCGGCCCCCGAATGCGAGATTCGGCGGGTTGCGTTAAATCGTTTGAACGCCGATGATGAAGCCTTACGAGGAGGTATCAGCCATGGAGATGAAGACTCCGCGGGAAGCGGCCAGTTGCGCCCTTTCTCTGCTCGACCTCACCAATCTTCGCGACGATTGCGATGCGGCTGCGATCGAGACATTGTGCCGGCGGGCGCAGACTCCCTACGGCGCCGCGGCGGCGATCTGCATCTGGCCGCGGTTCGTGGCCCAGGCAAGGAAGCTCCTCGGGGACGGGCATCCGGTACGGATCGCGACCGTCGTCAACTTTCCTTCGGGCGACCTTTCTGTTGCCGAAGTGGTGGAGGAAACGCGGCAGGCGATCGCAGATGGCGCAGACGAGATCGACCTCGTCATTCCCTACCGGCGCCTGATCGAGGGGGATGAAGCGGCGACGACCGAGATGGTCAAGGCGGTACGCGAAGCCTGCCCGGGGGCCTGCCTCAAGGTGATCATCGAAACGGGTGAACTGAAGAACAGCGCCCTCATCACCCGGGCGTCCGAACTGGCGATCGCGGCAGGCGCCGACTTCATCAAGACCTCGACCGGCAAGGTGCCCGTCAATGCCACGCTCGAGGCGGCCGATATCATGCTTCGCGCCATTCGTGCTTCGAAGAAGCGTGTCGGCTTCAAGCCGGCGGGCGGCATCGCCACGGTTTCGGATGCGGACCTCTACCTGCGGCTTGCCGAGACCATCATGGGGCCGGACTGGATCATGCCGTCGACCTTCCGGTTCGGCGCATCCGGTCTTCTCGACGATATTCTGGCGGTGCTGAGCGGGACGGCGCCGCCGCGTGCGGCGACGGTCTACTGACGGCATGATCCCGCAGGAGATCATCCGCCGGAAGCGCGACGGGCAGGAACTCGCCCCCGGGGATATCGCCGCCTTCGTCGAAGGACTGACCCGCGGGGACATCACCGAGGGGCAGGCGGCCGCCTTCGCCATGGCGGTATTCTTCCAGGGCATGTCCCGCGAGGAAACGGTCGCGCTGACGCTTGCCATGCGTGATTCCGGCGATGTCATGGACTGGCCCGGCATCTCCCGTCCCGTTTCCGACAAGCACTCGACCGGCGGTGTCGGAGACAATGTCTCGCTCATGCTCGCGCCCATCGCCGCCGCCTGTGGCCTTGCGGTGCCCATGATCTCCGGAAGAGGCCTTGGCCACACCGGCGGCACGCTGGACAAGCTCCAGTCGATCCCCGGCTACGATGTCACGCCGGATCCCGGCCTGCTTCGCCGGGTCGTTTCCGAGGTCGGTTGCGCGATCATCGGCCAGACCGGCGATCTGGCCCCGGCGGATCGACGGCTTTACGCGATCCGCGACGTCACGGCGACCGTGGAATCCGTGCCCCTGATTACCGCCTCCATCCTGTCGAAGAAACTCGCCGCCGGACTTCAGACGCTCGTTCTCGACGTGAAGGTGGGCAGCGGCGCGTTCATGGAGGATCCCGCGCAGGCGGCGGCGCTCGCCCGCTCCCTGGTGGACGTCGCGAACGGAGCGGGGGTTCGCACCAGCGCGCTGCTCACCGACATGAACCAGCCGCTTGCCGATGCCGCCGGCAATGCCGTCGAGGTCGGGAACGCCCTCGAATTCCTCATGGGAAGAAAGAACGGCACCCGGCTGCACGACGTTGTAATCGCTCTCGCGGCAGAGATGCTCATGCAGGCGGGCCTCTTCCAGGGTGCGGACGAGGCGCGGGCGGCCGCTATCGATGCCCTCGACGGCGGCAGGGCCCTGGAAGTCTTCGCCCGCATGGTCCACGCGCTTGGAGGGCCTTCGGATTTCGTGGAGAGCCCGGACCGCTACCTGCGGAAGGCTCCGGTCATCATCGCGGTCCCGGCACCGGACGACGGATGGCTCGCCGCCTGTGCGACACGCGACATCGGGCTCGCCGTCGTCGAACTCGGCGGCGGACGCAAGCGCCCACAGGACCCGATCGATCACGCCGTCGGGATCGATTGCATCCTGCCGCTCGGGGCTAAGCTGTCGAGGGGGGACCCGATCGCCTTCGTGCACGCAAACAGCGAGGCACAGGCGCAAAGCGCCGCGGCCGCGGTCATCCGGGCCTACCGGATTTCGGACGTGGCGCCGCAAGCGACCCCTGTCGTCCTCGATCGGATCGCCTGACCACTGCGGAGCGAGAAGATCGTCCTATTTCGTCCCGTACATCCGGTCGCCGGCGTCACCGAGGCCGGGAACGATATAGCCGTTCTCGTTGAGGCGGCTGTCGATGGACGCCGTGTAGACCGGCACGTCGGGATGATGCTTGCGGAAGCTCTCGAGCCCTTCCGGCGCGGCCAGCAGACACAGGAAGCGGATGTTGTGGGCACCGCGTTCCTTCAGCTTGTCGATCGCCGCGATCGCCGAGTTGCCGGTCGCCAGCATCGGGTCGACGACGATGATGAGCCGTTCCGCAATGTCTTCCGGGGCCTTGAAGAAATACTCGACCGCCTGCAGCGTCTTGTGATCCCGATAGACGCCGATATGCGACACCCGTGCGGACGGAACGAGTTCCAGCATTCCTTCGAGCAGGCCGTTCCCGGCACGCAGGATCGATGCAAAGACGAGTTTCTTTCCCTCAAGGACGGGGGAATCCATTGTCTGCAGCGGGGTTTCGATGGTTTCCATCGTCAGTTCGAGATCGCGGGTGACCTCGTAGCAGAGCAGGGTGGAGATCTCGCGCAACAGACGCCGGAAGCCCGCCGTGGATGTTTCCGTCTTGCGCATGATCGTCAGCTTGTGCTGCACCAGCGGATGATCGATGACAGTGACGCCGTTCATCGGAACCTGCCTTCTCCTGTTTGTTGATGTGTCTCTTCTTTTATCGGTTGGCGGGAAACCGCAACCCCCTGTGCCTCGTTTGCCTGTGGTCGAGCAATTGAAGCGCCGTCGGCCAACCTCGCGAGAAGCCGGAGGCGTGTCGGCTCGTCGACGAAGGCTGCCTCGATCGCTGTCCGGGTCATGGCATTTATCTCGGCCTCCGAGAAACGCATCACGCGCTGGGCGACCTCGTATTCCCGCGCGAGCGAGGTACCGAAGAAGGGCGGATCGTCCGAGTTCAGGCAGACCCTGACGCCCGCCTCGTGAAGCTCTCGCAGCGGATGGCGCTCGAAATCGGGATAGACGTTCAGAGCAATGTTGGAACCCGGGCACACTTCCAGCACCGTGCCGAAATCGCGGAGACGCGCGACGAGTTCCGCATCTTCAGCGGCGCGGACCCCGTGGCCGATCCGCGAGGGACGGACCATGTCGAGCGCGTCGATGACGCTGGAAGGACCGCATACCTCGCCGGCGTGGATCGTGAGGCCAAGCCCGGCGTCCCGCGCAATATCGAACGCCCGGGCGTAGTCGGCGACGCGCCCCATGCGCTCCTCGCCCGCCATGTTGAACCCCGTCACCAGAGGGGTGCGGTTGCGCGCCGCATATTCGGCGGCGGCGATGACGCGTTCCGGCCCGAAATGGCGTTCGCCCGTGACGATGATGCGCGCTTCGATGCCGGTATTCTCGCGGGCCCGGCGGATGCCTTCGCAGATGCCGGCGAGATAGGCGTCGGCGCCAAGCCCGATCCGGTCGCCGTGATCGGGCGAGACGATGAGCTCGCTGTAGATCGTGTTCACGCCTGCCAGTTCGGTGAGGTAGCTCTCGGTCAGCAGCGCATAGTCCTCATCGGTCTTGAAGAGGGCCGCGACACGGTCATAGCAGACGAGGAACTCGGAAAAGTCTTTCCAGATGTAGGCTCCATCGCGCAGGAAGCCGCTGGTGTCGACGCCGTATTTCTCCGCCTGGCTGGCCGCAAGGGCCGGTGGTGCAGCCCCTTCGATATGGCAATGGATCTCCGCCTTCAGAAGATGCCGGGTCAAAGGAAACTCCATCCGTGCGATCCGGCGGGTATGCCGAGATGGGCCGCGATGGATTCCCCGATGTCGGCGTAAGTCGGACGGATGCCGATGTCGCGGGAGCGGATGCCGGGGCCGAAGACCATGATCGGCACGCGCTCGCGCGTATGATCCGTCCCGCGCCAGGTGGGATCGCAGCCGTGATCGGCAGTCAGGATCACCATGTCGCCCGCCCTGAGGCGCCGATGGACTTCCGGCAGGGCACGGTCGAAGGCTTCCAGGGCGGCGGCATAGCCCGCGACGTCCCGCCGGTGTCCGTAGAGCTGGTCGAAGTCCACAAAATTGGTGAAGATCAGGTCGCCGCTTTCGGCAATTTCCATCGTCTCCAGCGTCGCGGCCATCAGTGCGGCGTTGCCGTTGGCCTTGACCACCCGTGAAACGCCCTGATGGGCGAAGATGTCGCCGATCTTGCCGATCGCGTGGACCTTGCGCCCGGCCTCGGTAAGGCGGTCGAGAAGGGTCGGCTCCGGCGGCGGCACCGAAAAGTCCTGCCGGTTTCCCGTCCTCTCGAAGTCTGCCGGGGATTCTCCGACAAAGGGGCGGGCGATGACCCTTCCGATGTTGAGCGGGTCGACGAGACGCCGGACCGTCCTGCAGAGATCGATCAGTCGCTCCAGGCCGAAATGGGTCTCGTGTGCGGCGATCTGCAGGACCGAGTCGGTCGACGTATAGCAGATCGGCTTGCCGGTCCGGATGTGCTCCTCGCCCAGACGGGCGATGATCTCGGTGCCGGAGGCGTGGCAGTTGCCGAGAATGCCGGGCACGCCGCCCTCATTGCAGATTGCCTCCACCAGTTCCGGCGGGAAGGCGTCTCCTTCGGAAGGGAAGTAGCCCCAGTCGAACATCACCGGCGTGCCGGCAATCTCCCAGTGGCCGGAGGGCGTGTCCTTGCCCCGAGAGACCTCTTCGGCGGCACCATGCAGTCCGAAGGTTCGCTCGGGAAGGGGCATGCCGGCCGGATAGTCGCCGCTCGCCAGCCTGGCGATCTCAAGAAGGCCGAGCGTCGACATGTTGGGGAGCTTCAGGGGCCCCGTCCGCACTCCGGCGCGATCGGCGGCGCCGGCAGCACAGAATTCGGCGATGTGGCCGAGCGTATTGGAGCCTAGGTCTCCGTAGGCCGCGGCGTCGCGGGCGCCGCCCACGCCGAAGGAATCCAGAACAAAGAGAAAGGCACGCGCCATCGGTCACCCGGGAAGAAGGATCGCGCTGCCGGGGGGCAGTCGCGCATCGGGCTACATATAGTTTAGCGCCTGTTTTGGCAAAGGGCGAGGTCGCCGATCAACAGTCACCGCACTCGATGGCGGTACCGTTGCGGGAACGGTAGTAAAAATCGCGGCGGATGGTGATGTCGCGAACTTCGCTCGGCAACAATCCTGGCATGAACATCAGGAGCCGGTGCGGAACCGACAATTCCGCATGGACGATGAAGGAGTCGGGCACTTTCATCTGCTCGGGAATGTCGATGACGCTTCCCTTGCCGTGCGGCTTGCCTCCGGCCTCGTTCCACGACCAGGCGACGGTCGAGTTCGTCGCCCCGACCTTTATTCCCGTTATGTCGAGCGAGATATCCGAGGCGCCGTAGGGCACGAAGATGCTTTCCGCGACATTGATCATGGCAGCGAGCGAGCTCTTGGTGACGCTGGGTTGCTGGGTCACGAGGTCGGCGATCGCCCCGGAAGCGCGGGCCACCCGCTTCGAGACGCTGAGGCCGATCGTCAACTCGAAGACGGTTATGTAGATCATCAGGAGCAGCGGCGCGATCAGCGCGAATTCGACGGCGCCGGCGCCCCGGCGGTCCCGCCACAGCCCGACGACGGCGTTCCAGGCGTCAACTGCAGCACGGATCGGTCTCGCCCTTCCCATCATTTGTAGTCCTCGGTGCGGAAGGAAGCGGTGGCGACGATCAGGAACTCTTTTGGAAGCGATCCGTCCGCCGGCCTGAGACCGGAAATGTAGGGGCGTACGAGGTCGGTGACGACGCTCCACTTGTAGTAGGCGCGCATCATGTTGATGCTCGTAGGGCCGCCGGGAGCGAAGGTGTCGGTCGCATCGAGGGCGCCGCCCTTGCGCGGGATGTCGTTGGGAATATGCTCGAACGTGGAAAAGCTTCGGACGTCGAGGATCAGTTTGCTGCTGTCTTCCGCGCTGCATCTGATGAGGATGGACACCTCGTCGCAGAACTTGTCGCGAAAGGCCTTTTTGGTCGTGTTGGCCGCGGTGATCTGCCCCGTCCGCATCTGGCGGGAAAGCGTGTCGACCGCGTTGGAGACCAGCTGCTCGCCCGTGAAGGCGATGAAGGTTTCGATGATCGCGAAGACGATCAGGAAATAGGGAATAGCCAGCAAGGCGAATTCGATCGCCGCGGCGCCGTCGCGCGAACGGGCGAAGCGCGCTCCCAGCGATTTGCGGGGCGCACGAGGCACGTCACCAGTGGCTTTGTCATTGTTCTGGCACATGATCGCTCGACCTGCTGTGGCGCAGGGCGATGGTAGGCCTGGAGTATTGATAAAGGGTTGCAGCAGAAGCTGCATTCTTCATCAAAGCTCT
>JAEZHO010000350.1 GCA_023416545.1 Pseudomonadota bacterium | reverse complement strand
CGAAGATGGTCGCCCGGGCGCTGGCGCGGCTCGGCCCCTATGCGGGTTGCGAGGCCGCCGTGATGAATTTCGAGGCGCTGGACGTTCCGGACGCGTCGTTCGACGCGGCCATATCGATCGCCGGCGTTCTCTCCTTCGCCACGGGTGAAGACGGGATGCGCGAGATGGTTCGCGTCACGCGCCCCGAAGGCAGGGTCGCGGTCGCCACCTGGGACCAGGAAGACGCCGCCGCGCCGCAATATCTTGCCCGCGAAGTGTTCGCCCGGACGTTCCCCGGCCGTGAACTCTGGCCGGAAGGCTTCTTTCCCGCCTGGACCAGGGACACCGTCGCACGCGCTCTCCGCGCCATGGGGTGCGACGATATCCGGACAGCCGGCGTCGAGGGCGTCTGGACCGTCGAAACCCCCGGAAACGTCATGACGGAGAGCGGGCAATCCATCCGCATGTTTCCGGGCTACAGGTCCCTGGACGACGCCGACAGGAGCCGCTTCGACGAGGCCTTCACGGCGGCAGTCGCCGGCCAGGCCGGGGCGGACGGCATGGCGCGCATCGCGACGAGAGCCTTCGTGGTGGCGGGACGGGTCGCGCCGGGCTGAGCCGAAGGCGGCGCGAGATTGGCCTCCCGCTCGACCTCCCGGGCCGCTCGCCTGCACCTCCCCGGAGCATTCATTTGCCATTCACACGTGCTTGGTTACATATTCCATCACATGCACTGGATCTGTTCGATCCGTTCTGAATATGGAATAGTAACACGATGGCGCGACTGCCGATCCCTGCGATGCTTATCGCCGGCCTTGCCGGTCTGACTGCCTTCGAGACCCCCGCGCACGGGGAATACATCTTTCTGGCCGCTGCGGATTGCGGTGCGGCAGCGAGCCGCGTCGTCAACGAGACGGGTGGCCAGCTTCTCTCCGCCCAGCCTTCCTCCGACGGCCAGACCTGCGTCGTCACCGTTCTCGTACAGGGCAATGGCAATGAGAGGCCGCGCAAGGTAACGGTGCGGGTGCCGATGTAATGACGCCAATGTAGTGAAAGGGGGCGGCGAGCCGGCATCGCCGCGAAACGGGGCAATCATGCGCATTCTCGTAGTCGAAGACGACGTCAATCTCAGCCGGCAGCTGACCGATGCGCTGAAGGAGGCCGGCTACGTCGTCGACCAGGCATTCGACGGCGAGGAGGGGCATTTCCTTGGCGAGACGGAGCCCTACGACGCGGCGATCCTGGATATCGGGCTCCCGGTCATCGACGGGATCACGGTCGTCGAGAAATGGCGGGCCGAGGGCCGGCGCATGCCGGTTCTGATGCTGACGGCGCGCGACCGCTGGAGCGACAAGGTCGCCGGCATCGACGCAGGCGCCGACGACTATGTCGCCAAGCCTTTCCACGTGGAGGAAGTGCTGGCCCGCGTGCGGGCGCTGATTCGCCGCGCCGCAGGCCATGCCTCGTCCGAACTCGTCTGCGGCCCGGTGCGTCTCGACACCAAGGCGTCAAAGGCGACCGTCGACGGCAAGCCCCTCAAGCTCACGTCCCACGAATTCCGGCTGCTCTCCTACCTGATGCACCACATGGGGCAGGTGGTCTCGCGGACCGAACTGGTCGAGCATATGTACGATCAGGATTTCGACCGGGATTCCAACACGATCGAGGTGTTCGTCGGTCGCCTCAGGAAGAAGCTGGGCGTCGATCTGATCGAGACCGTGCGCGGCCTCGGCTACAGGATGCAAGCCCCGACAGACGCCGGCTGACGCGATGACCGGGCCGAGATCCCTTACCGCCCGCGTTCTCCTTCTCGCCACCCTCTGGTCCGGACTGGCGCTGGTGGTGATCGCGCTGGTGATCTCCGCCCTCTACCGGCAATCGGCCGAGCGCGCCTTCACCGACCTCCTGAGGGCGCAGCTCTACAACGTCATCAATTCCGTCTCGATCGGCGAGGGCAACAACCTCGCCGGCAATCCGCAGCTGGGCGACCTGCGCTATTCGCAGCCGGAAACGGGCTGGTACTGGATCATCGAGCCGCTCGGCACCTTTGCCGCAGCACCGCTGTCCTCGCCCTCGCTCGGCGTCTCCAAGATCGCCGTCCCGAGCATCCTCAACGTCCCCTTCAACAACCGCTACGAGCGCTTCTATCCGGTGGTCGATGCCTTCGGGAACAATGTCCTGGTGGCGGAGACCGAGGTGGTTCTCGACAGCCAGGGACGGGCGGCGCGCTTTCGCGTCGCCGGCAATCTCGACGCCATGGAGGAAGACATCGCGGCCTTCGACCGCAGCCTCTACATCGCGCTCGGCGTGTTCGGCCTGGGCAGCCTCGTCGTCAACGGCGGCGCGATCCTCTTCGGCCTGCAGCCGCTCGACCGGGCCCGCCGCGCGCTCGGGCGGATCCGCCGCGGCGACGCGGAGCGCCTCGAAGGCGAGTTTCCGCGCGAGATCCTGCCGCTCGTCAACGAGATCAACGCGCTGATCGAGAGCAATCGCCGCATCGTCGACCGCGCCAGGATGCAGGTCGGCAACCTTGCGCATTCGCTGAAGACGCCGCTCGCCGTCCTCCTGAACGAGGCCCGCGCGCTCGAACCCGCGCACGGGGAGCTGATCCGGTCGCAGGCGGAAGCCATGCAGGCGCAGGTGCAATCCTATCTCAACCGGGCGCGGATCGCCGCCCAGCGCGAATCCGTCCTGGTGCGCAC
>JAEZHO010000322.1 GCA_023416545.1 Pseudomonadota bacterium | reverse complement strand
CACCTCCCTCAGTTCGGGCTTCCACAAGGGGCCGATGGTGGTCGAGGCCGGGCGCGCCTGGGCGATCGCCATCACCCGCAAGCACAAATGGCCGGTCGCGATCGCCCTTCCGGATTACGACGGGATGATCGTGCGCTTCAGCACCGTGCCGGACAGCCCGATCTCGCCCTTCCACAGCACGGTAAACCGCAGGCTCGGCATGCTGACCCGGGGCCTGGGGCTTGCCTACCTCGCCTTCGTTGACCAGCAGGAGTTCGACGCGATCACCGACAGCCTCAGGAAGTCGGAAGATCCCGAAAATGCGCTGAGCCACCACCCGGACGACCTGAACCGGCTGACCAAGCAGATCCGCAAGACCGGCTACGCGACGCGTTCCTCGCTGGTGGAGCCCAGAAACTCCAACACGATCGCCGTTCCGATCATCGGCAAGACAGGGAGCGTGCTCGCCACCCTCGGCCTCACCTATTTCAAGTCCGCCTTCGATTCGGACCAGCAGGCCATCGACCGCTTCGCCCCCGTCCTCAAGTCGGCGGCCTCTGCGATCTCCGACGATCTGGACCGCCTGTCCAGCAACATGGCGATCGACGAAAGCCCGCCTCCGCGAGCACTATCGGGGAGTGCCTGAGGCTCCGACACGATGTCAGCCGGTCTGGTCGATGTCCCTCATGAATTCCAGCATGGCCGACGCGAGAGGGACCGGTGCCTCCATGGCGATATAGTGACCGGTATCGGCGATCGCCCGGGTTTTTAAGGTATTCGGGGCAGCCGCGCTGAACGACTGCGCGGTGAAGCTGGACCCCTGCTGGTCGATGGCCAGGACTGGTATTGCCAGAGGCTTGGTCGCGACCAGGGCCTTGTACGCCTCGATGTCCCGCAGGTTGCTGTCATAGATCGCCTGCGCGCCATTCCAGCCACCTGGCCGGGCATAGCCGCGAATGAATTCGGCAATGTCGTCAGCCTGGATGGCATTGGATACTGTTACGGGCGGCGTGAAGATGAACTCGCTCAGCAGTTCCGTCTCACGCCCCTTGAAGAAGCGCTCTGCGGCACCCGGTTTTGCGAGCGTACCGAAATACCAGGCGATCGTCGGGTGAGCCAGGATTTCGAGGCCGAAGCCCGGCAGGCCGGTCTCGACTGCGATGAAACTCTTGACGTCCTGCGGCCAGGTCGCCGCCGCCCGAAAGGCCAGCGGGCCGGAAAAGTCCTGGGCGACGAGGTGGACCGGCCCCAGCCCAAGATGCCCGATCAGTGCGTGAATATCGTCGGCCATGGTGGCGGCCGTATCGCCGGGTCGGGCGATATCGGAATCCCCGAAGCCCCGCAGATCGACGGCGAACACGCGATGGTTTTCGGCAAGCGATGGAATGACCTTGTGGAAAGCCCACCAGGTTTCCGGCCAACCATGGATCAGGAGGACCGGCGAACCGGTATTGCCCGCGGAGATGTAATGCAGGTTCGTGCCGTTCACCACCGCGCGATGATGCGTGATGCCGGAAATGGTCGCTGTCATTGCGGCGCTCCACAACAATATCTTGGTTGTCCTTATCGGAGCACACAACCCGCACTGATTGTCGATGTCAACTGGCGCGGATGGCCCAGGCGTCACCTCACCTCGTCAGAACTGCCAGGTGATCGGAACCCAGGCATAGCCCGCATCGGTCTTGAGCATCCGGCCAAGCCCCGGGAACGGATAGTGGAAGCCGAGAACGAGGAGCCGGTCTGCCGCTGCCATGTCGAATATGCGGCGGCGCGATGCAAGGGCGGTGTCCTTGTCGCGGTCGGGTCCAGGCAGCCAGGGGCGATCAACATTGACGACGGGATGATAGGCGAGATCGGCCGTCAACAGGAGCTGGTCACTCCCGGAATGAACGAGGAAGTTCGCCATGCCGGGAGTGTGTCCGACTGCCGGAAGAGTGGTCAGTCCGGGAACGATCTCCGCGCCTGCCTCGTAGAGGTCGATCCCCCTTGTGACGGGCTCGACACTCCGCTTGATGGCGGCTGCGAAATTGCGGCGGAATTCCTCCGGCACCGGCATGTAGGAAAGGTCGGGATCGTTGCGGACGAAAAAGTCCCAGTCAGCACGAGGGGCAAAGATCGTCGCCCGCGGAAATGCCCTGCCGCCGTCAGCCGTTCGCAGGTTGCCAACATGGTCCGGGTGCGTGTGGGAGACGACCACCACGTCGATATCTTCGGGTCGTAGACCGATCGCCGCCAGGTTGGCGAAGACGCGCCCACCTTGCGGCCCCATCGTCTCTGCTGCTCCGGCCTCCAGGAGCATCCGTCTCCCTTGGGTTTCAATCAGCAGCGTATTGAGGTTGAGCGTCAGGCGATCGGTCGGCAGAAAAGCCTGCCTCAGAACCGCCTCCAGGTCGGCCTCCGGCACGTCGCTGGCATAGACGCGCGGAGGCCCGCCGATCAGCCCGTCACTCAACACCGTCGCCGAAATATCCTCGCCGACGCGAAAACGGTAATACCCGACGTTTCCGCCCCGGGCAGGCGATGACGTCGCCGGAGCATCTTGCGAGAGGGCCATGCCGGGGGCCACCATCAGCCCCGCTGCACCCGAAGCGGCAGCCAGCATGATCCGCCGGCGGTTTACTGTGATTTCGCTCATCCTCGTCATCCCGTCCATCAGTGGTTCGTGCCGATTGTTTTCCAGCGGTCGGTGGCAGGCGCTGAGCGCCTTCCCGTCTACTACCTGCCTTGAAAGGATGACACGGATGGATCGCGCGGATAAGCTAATCAAACCCGATCAGCTTATTAAGCAAGGCTTTGCAATGCGCCCGCTCCGCCTGGACAATCTGGAGATTTTCGAGGACGTCGTCCGGTGCGGAGGCTTCAGGGCTGCCGCGCTGAACAGGGGCGTCTCGTCCTCCGCGATCAGCCAGTCGATCAGTCTGCTCGAAGAGGCGCTGGGCATCCGCCTGCTGAACAGGACGACCCGGAGCGTCGCGCCGACCGAAGCGGGCGAGCGGCTTCTCCAGCGGGTAAGACCCGCCCTCCACGACATCAGGACGGCCATCGACGATCTCAACCAGTTGCGCGAGCACCCGTCCGGCACGGTGCGGATCAATGCTCGGGGTCCGGCCGCCGACCACATCTTGTGCCCGTTGGCCTTCGGGTTCATGGAAATCTATCCCGACATCAACGTCGAGATCGTCAGTGATGCTGCAATCATCGATATCGTCGAGCAGGGTTTTGATGCGGGCGTCCGCTTCGGAAACCAACTCGCGCAGGA
>JAEZHO010000263.1 GCA_023416545.1 Pseudomonadota bacterium | reverse complement strand
AGGATGAAGAGCGGAACCGCCAGGATGACGTAGTTGGAATACATTCCGTTGAGGAATTGCTCCGCGACAATGCCCATGTCTGCCCCGACTAGGAACAGGTAGAGTGTGGAACCCGCCAGCATGGCGAGCCCGATCGGCAGTCCGAGGAACGCCAGTATGGTGATGGCGACGACCGAGAGGGAAAAGGGACTTGCGAGGTTCATACGCCCGAACCCGCCTTGGTGGGATCGAAGGCGTCCGGCGCCTTGCCGCGGATGGCCTGGATACCGAGCCACATGTAGCGGATGATCATCGCGATGACGAAGACGACGTAGATCGAATAAAGATAATCGATGCGGATCTTGAGATAGGCGGTGCTTTCCACCTTCATGAAGGTCACGTAGTCGATGATTGCCGGAAGCGAGACGCCGAACAGCACGACCAGGGCCGCCGCGCAGATGACCTGCATCACCCGCCGTGCATTGTCGCTGGCGCCGCCCCAGATCAGGTCGAAGCGAATCTCGTCGACCTCGCGGACCACGAAGGCGGAGCCGAAGAGCACCATCCAGATCCAAAGCGCGACGCTGACCTCGTGGGTCCAGCCGATGGAAAGGTTGAGCACGTAGCGGAATATGATCTGCAGGATGAAGACGACGAACATCGCCAGCAGCATCAGGCACAGAATGTTTTCCGCGCGCCGTCGCAACCATCCTCCGATGGCTGGAAGACTCGTATTCATCGCTTTCTCCCTCCCGATGAGGAGGCGTGCCACGGTGGCCCGCCTCCCTTGACTTTCATTCGCTGGTCCTGAGACGGACCTTACATTCCGCCGACTTTTTCGAGGATCCCTTCCGGCCAGGACTTAGCAAGGTCGGATGCGAGATACTTCTCCTGCGCGTACTTGCGGAACGCTTCCTGGTCGGGTTCGTAGATTTCGAGGCCAGCAGCCTTGAACTCCTCGAGGAGCGCCTTCTCCTGGGCGACGTGCTGTTCCTCGCTCCACTTCATGGCCGCGTCCGCAGCCGCCTGGAAGGACGCCTGCTGCTCGGGCGTCATCTTGTCCCAGACTTCCTTGGAGATGACCAGGAGGTCGTAGCCGATCAGGTGCGAGGTCAGCACGATCTGCGACATGACCTCGTAGAACTTCATGTTCTTGATGTTCGGAAGCGGGTTGTCCTGGCCGTCGATCGCGCCGGTCTGCAGGGCGGTGTAGACTTCCGCATAGGCGACCGGAACCGGGTTGGCGCCGAGAGCCTCACCGAGGAACTGCCATGCATCGCCACCGGGCATGCGCAGCTTGATTCCGGCCATGTCTTCCGGCGTGTTGATCTTCTTCTCGGGCTTCAGGCCCACCTGGCGGGCGCCGAAATAGGTCGGTCCGAGAATGTAGATGCCGAGCTTGTCTTCGGCCATCTTCTTGAACTCGCCACCGGCTTCGCTGCTGAAGAAGGCGGATACGTGCGCCGCATCGCGGAACAGGTAGG
Organism: Pseudomonadota bacterium; assembly: GCA_023416545.1. Taxonomy (GTDB): domain Bacteria; phylum Pseudomonadota; class Alphaproteobacteria; order Rhizobiales; family Rhizobiaceae; genus Neorhizobium. The sequence continues at coordinate 1,350 of JAEZHO010000263.1, read as the reverse complement.
CAGACGTGAGGACCGACCATTCCGGGATCTGCTTGGAAATGTCCTGCGGCGCGATGTTGCCCATCTGCAGGTTGCCGCGCTGGATCGCGACGAGTTCGGTACCCTGCTTGAACAGGTTGCCGCCGTAATAGGGCTCCAGGGTAAAGTCGGCGCTGATGCCTTCGGCGAGCTTCTTGGTCATCTCGGCGCGGATGTCCTGCTCCGAGAAGACGGCCGAGAACTTCAGGCTCGGCTTGTCCTGTGCCAGCGCCGGAACCGCGAAGACCGCGGCGGCCAGCATGGTTGCGCCGAACAAATTGCGGCGAGTGATATTAAGCATTGTCATTTTCTCCTCCTGTTTATTCCCTTCATCCCCTGACGGTAGATGATCTCCTCCAGACAATCGGCTGTTCCCCGCCTGCCTCCAGGCAGAATGTACGGAACAGTTCGTTTAGTCAATCTTCCGGGCGCCGCACGGGCCCCCTTGCTTCATTCATGCCACCGGTACTCCCTCGGGACGCAGCTGCTTCTTTAGCGCGGCGATACGAAAGATCGCGTTGGCGGCGCCGTAGCCGCGATAGCCCCGCCGCTCGACGATCTCGAAGAAGAAGCCTTCGGCGAAGGTCCCGCTGTAGAGCTGGAAATATTCTCCGTGCTCGTCCCGGTCGTAGAGGATGTTTTCGGCCTTCATCCGCTCGGTCAGTTGCGGATCGAGGCCGAAGCGCGCCTCGACGTCGTCGTAATAGTTCGGCGAGATCGGCAGGGTCCGGAAGCCATTGGCGCGCAATGCCGCCGCTGTCCGGAAGATATCCATGCTTCGGAACGCGATGTGCTGGATGCCGGAACCGAACTTCTCGGCAATGAAATGGCCGGCAAGCGTGCGCCGGTTCTCGGCTCCATTCATGGTTATCCGCAGTGAGCCGTCACCGTTCTCGATGACCTGGCTCCGCACCACGCCCGCCGGATCGATAATGTCCACGATGGGCGACTTCGCGGCCTCGAAAATCGACGTGTAGAAGAGGAGCCAGGTCAGCATCTCTTCGTAGGCCACCGTTTGTGCGACGTGGTCGATACACAAGAGGTCGGCGGTCACCGGCGGGTCCTCGTCGGCACAAGCGACGAAGTCCACTTCCCATATCCGACCGAGATCACTCGTGGCGTCGATCAGGTAGATCAGCCCGCCGCCGACGCCGCGGATCGCCGGTATCTCGAGTTCGCCCGCGGCTACCGGCTGGCGAAACGGCTCGGCGCCCAGGGCCGTCGCGCGGGCCAGCGCTGCGGAGGCGTCGTCCACCTGAAGAGCCATGGCATAGGCCGAGGTGCCGTGGACTGCATAGGCTGCGCTCGCGAAGCCGACCGATTCCGTGTTCA
>JAEZHO010000190.1 GCA_023416545.1 Pseudomonadota bacterium | reverse complement strand
TGCCCCGACCACGCGCGCCGTCTGGATGGGCCAACGGACGCGCTGGTTCAAGGGCTGGGTCCAGACCTGGCTGGTGCTGATGCGCCGACCGCGCAGGCTCGTCGCGGAAATGGGCATGCGCAACGTCATCACATTCCAGTTGATGATCGGCGGCATGATCCTGTCGTCCCTCCTCCACCCGCTGATATTCGTCTTCCTGGTGGATGGCGCGATCGCCATGCTGGCGGCGCCGGCAGACCGTATCCCCGCCCGTGCGCTGACGCTCTTCGTGGTCGATGCCGTCAACATCTTCGGCAGCTACCTCATCTTCGTCATGCTCGGCATAAAGGGGATGAGCGACCCTGAACAGCGCAAGGTGGGCATGCGCTGGACGGGCGTTCCGCTCTACTGGCTGATGACCTCGATCGCCTGCTGGAGGGCGGTTCTGGAACTGCGGGCAAGACCGTTCTTCTGGCAGAAAACGCCGCACCAGCCGAGCAGTTGAGAAGTCTGGGAGGAAAATCTGGAGCGGGTGAAGGGAATCGAACCCTCGTCGTCAGCTTGGGAAGCTGCTGCTCTACCATTGAGCTACACCCGCGACAGTGGGCAGAGAGTTCGCCCAGTTCGCGGCGTCTGTCAAGAACCGATCGGCCGGGTCGGGTCAGCCGAGGCGGAAGTGCTTCGACAGTTTCAGGCCCTGCGCCTGGTAGTTGGAGCCGAGGCCGAGGCCGTAGAGGGCGTCCGGCTGTTCCAGCATGTGCTCGTAGACAAGCCGGCCGACGATCTGCCCGTCCTCCAGGATGAATGGGACCTCGTGACTGCGGACCTCGAGCACCGCCCGACTGCCCCGACCGCCGGCAGCGGCATGGCCGAAGCCTGGATCGAAGAAGCCGGCATAGTGGACGCGGAACTCGCCGACCAGCGGGTCGAAGGGCGTCATCTCGGCGGCATAGAGTGGCGGCACGTGCACCGCCTCCCGGGAAACGAGGATGTAGAATTCGTCGGGATCGAGGATGAGTTCGTTGCGCCCGCGGCTGTAGAGGGGCTCCCAGAAGTCGAAGACATCGTGCTGGGCCTTCTTGTCGACATCCACCACGGCCGTGTGGTGCTTGCCCCGGTAGCCGATCAGGCCTTCCTTGTCGCCGGCCTTGTCGCCGGCCTTGTCGCCGGCGAGGTCGATCGACAGCGCGATGCCGCCGCCGCTGACGTTCGGCTGGCTGGAGGCGACCAGCATCTCGGCCTCGTGAAGGCGCATCAGTTCCGGTTCGCCCAATAGGGCATTGCCGATCCGGAAACGTATCTGCGACAGGCGCGAGCCGCGCCGGACGACGATCGGGAAGGTACGCGGGCTGATTTCGAGGTAGAGCGGGCCCGAATAGCCGGCAGGGATCTTGTCGAACTCCTGGGCGAAATCGGTGATGACGCGGGTGAAGATGTCGAGGCGGCCGGTCGAGCTCTTCGGATTTGCCGAGGCAGACATGTCGGCCGGCAGGTCAAGCGTCTCCATCAGGGGCACGATGTAGACGCAGCCGGTTTCCAGCACGGCGCCTTCAGAGAGATCGATCACATGCAGGCTCAGCCGGTCGAGCTTGTCCGCCACCCGGCTGCTGGGCCCGGGCATGAAGCTTGCGCGAACGCGGAAAGCCTTAGCGCCGAGCCTCAGGTCAAGGCTCGCCGGCTGGATCTGGTCGCCGTCCAGCGGCTTCTCGGACGCGAGGCGCCCGCCCTCGAACAGCGCTGCGATGGCCCGGTCGGCCAGGATTCCGGTGGTTCTCTTCATTTTGGTTCTTTCCCGTCAGCCGGACAAAACCAAATGCGCGCCATTGACGCAAGCGAGGACGGGCGGTATGGCAGCTTTATCCCGTGGTGATTTGGCCGGTCGGCTTGCAGCCACGTTAAACAAGTGGCTAAAAAGACCGGGGCGAAACCGGTCTGCTGATGCGACCGGTTTTTTTTGTGTCTGAAAGGTGCAAGCGCATGACCACGAAATGGCGCCCCGCAACCCAGCTCGTCCACGGCGGGACGATCCGTTCCCAATATGGCGAGACGTCCGAAGCCATCTACCTGACCCAGGGGTTCGTCTACGAGACGGCCGAGGCGGCCGAGGCGCGCTTCAAGGGCGAGGACGACGGCTATATCTATGCCCGCTACGGCAGCCCGACCAACGACATGTTCGAGAAGCGGATGTGCCTTCTGGAGGGCGCCGAGGAGGCGCGCGCCATGGCTTCGGGCATGGCGGCGGTCGCCGCGGCAATCCTCTGCCAGGTCAAGGCCGGCGACCATATCGTGGCCGCCCGGGCACTGTTCGGATCCTGCCGCTGGGTGGTGGAGACGCTCGCACCGAAATACGGCGTGGAATGCACGCTGGTCGACGGGCGCGACCTCGCCAACTGGGAGAAGGCGGTCCGCAAGAACACCAAGGTCTTCTTCCTGGAAAGCCCGACCAACCCGACGCTCGAAGTGATCGACATTGCCGGCGTAGCGAAGCTCGCCAACCAGATCGGCGCGAAGGTGGTGGTGGACAACGTGTTCGCGACGCCGCTCTTCCAGAAGCCGCTCGAGCTCGGCGCCCACATCGTCGTCTATTCGGCAACCAAGCATATCGATGGACAGGGCCGCTGCCTGGGCGGGGTCGTGCTGTCCGACCGCGAATGGATCACGGAGAGCCTGCAGGACTATTTCCGCCACACGGGCCCCGCCATGTCGCCCTTCAACGCCTGGACGCTCCTGAAGGGGATCGAGACGCTGCCGCTCAGGGTCCGCCAGCAGACGCAGAATGCCGCGCGGATCGCCGACCTCCTGGCGAACCACCCCAAGGTGGCGCGGGTCATCTATCCGGGCCGCGTCGACCATCCGCAGGCCGATATCATCGCCAAGCAGATGACCGGCGGCTCGACCCTTGTCTGCCTCGAGCTCAAAGGCGGCAAACCCGCCGCGTTTGCCCTGCAGAACGCCCTGGAAGTCGTGAAGATCTCCAACAACCTCGGCGATGCGAAAAGCCTGATCACCCATCCGGGCACCACGACGCACAAGAACCTGACCGACGAAGCGCGCGCCGAACTGGGCATCTCGCCGGGCACGCTCAGGCTTTCGGCCGGGATCGAGGACACCGACGACCTCGTCGAGGATTTCGCGCGGGCCCTGGATAAGGTGCCCGGCTGATACCGGCAGAAGGGCGCTGTCCGGCCTTCGGATAGCGCCCGGTTATCCTTAACCTGCGATAGTTTCCGCGAGGGACGGCGGAAACCGTTGCAACTCACCGGATTTCTTGACGTTATGACGCAACTGCAGCATATCGCATCCGGTATGCCAGAGGTGCCGCATGTACCGCGCCAGAACAAGAGACATAGAGGTCGTCGTCGAACCCTTCTATCTAGAGGAGCAATCCAGCCCGGAGGATAGCCGCTATGTCTGGGCCTACCATATCGTCATCGAGAACCATTCAGACCAGGCGATCCGGCTGACGCACCGCTACTGGCACATCACCGACCAGAACGGCATCGTCGACGAGGTCGAGGGGCCGGGCGTGGTGGGCGAACAGCCGCGGCTGATGCCCGGCGACACATACGAGTATTCCTCCGGCTGCCCGCTCGACACGCCGTCTGGCATGATGTTCGGCCACTACACGATGGAGGACGACGAGGGACGGACGTTCAACGTCGAAATCCCGGCGTTCTCGCTGGACTCGCCGGGACTTCTGAGGGTTCTCAACTGAGGGAACCGTTGCCGGTCACGCCGCCGCGAATTCCTCCGGGGCGAAGCGGTATGTAGTCGAGCAGAATTCGCAGGTCACGGTGATCTCGCCGTTCTCCTCGCTCGCGGTGATCTCCTCGGCGCTGAAGCCGTCCAGCACACCCTTGATCTTCTCGCGCGAGCAACTGCAGCGATCCAGCACGGACTGCGGCTTATAGACCCTGACGCCGCGCTCGTGGAACAGGCGGAACAGCAGGCGCTCGATCGGCACCTGCGGATCGGTCAGTTCGTCCGTATCGATCGTCTCGACCATGACGCGGGCCTCGGACCAGCCGTCGTCCTCGCTGTGATCATGCTCGCGCTCGTCGCCATCGCCGCCGTGGAGGTCGGGCTGGCGCATGCGCTCGGGCGCCTGCGGCAGGAACTGGGCCACGAGCCCTCCCGCCCGCCAGTTGTGGCGCGGCTTTCCAGCTGCATCCCGATCCAGGAGCTCCGCCACGCCCAGCCTCACCTTCGTCGGGATCTGCTCCGACTGGCGAAAGTAGACGCCGGCAATTTCCTCGAGCGACGATCCATCGAGGGGGACGATGCCCTGGTAGGGCTGCATGCCGTGGCCATGGTCGATGGTAAAGGCAAGAACGCCGACACCGAGCAGTTCCGGCGGCGATGTCCGACCTTCCGCAAGCGCTGCAGCCAGCGCCTCCTCGTCGTAACGCGCATAAGCGCGCAGCGCGTCGGGGGTGGTGAAATCCGCGACCAGGAGATCGACCGGGCCGTCGCTCTTCGTCTGGACGGTAAACTTGCCGTCGAACTTCAGCGAGGTCCCGAGCAGCGCCGTGAGCACGATCGCTTCGGCCAGCAGGCGGGCGACCGGCGCGGGATAATCGTGACGCCCGAGGATCGCGTTCAGGAGCGGACCGAGCTGGACCGCGCGGCCACGGACGTCCAGGCCTTCCACCTGGAAGGGGACGACGCGATCATCGCCGGCGAAGTTGAAGTCATTCAGTTCAACGGTGGCTTCCGCCATGGTCTGCTCCCTGGCGCCTAACGGCCCAATTTCAACACGCTCGCCTCGCGACGGAACCGCCACGGCGTGAAAGTTGTCGAGAATAACGTGAATTGCCCTTCCGTCACCCGGAAAGGCTCGATAGCCGAGAGGTGGTGTCGGGCCCGTACGAAGTCAAGAACGGGCTCAAAGAGCGCCCAGGCACCACGCGAGGATGGACTTCTGGGCGTGCAGGCGGTTCTCCGCCTCGTCAAAGACGACCGACTGCGGACCGTCGATCACCTCGTCCGTCACTTCCTCGCCGCGGTGGGCGGGAAGGCAGTGCATGAAGAGCGCCTCGGGCCTTGCCTGCTTCATCAGGGC
>JAEZHO010000170.1 GCA_023416545.1 Pseudomonadota bacterium | reverse complement strand
CCGCCTTCCGGGGTCGGGATGGTGTTGCAGTAGGAGTGGATCTGCGGGTCGCCGCCATACCAGGTGATCGCCCATTCGAGCGCGCCGTGGCCGCCGGTCTTCTCGGTGCGGCCGGCGAAGATCTCGCGGGTGACGGTGAAGTCCTTGCCGAGCGTCGCCGACAGGTAATCCTTGAGGCCGCCCGGAAAATGGAACACGGCCTTTTCGGGAACGTCACCACCCGGAGGCACCATGCCCTCGTCGCAGGACCAGCGGATTTCCACGCCTCCGAAGAGGTAGGCTTTCGACCGCGCCATGCGGAAGATGCGGCCGGGCTCGAACTTCGCATGGTCGCCGAAGATCTGCGGGTCGGGATGGAAGCGGACGCGCGTCCCGCGCCGGTTCTGCACCGGTCCCAGTTCCTCGAGCCCTCCCTGGGGAACGCCCCGCGAGAAACGCTGGCGATAGAGCTTGCGGTCGCGGGCGACCTCGACCTCGAGGAGATCGGAAAGCGCATTGACGACCGATACGCCAACGCCGTGCAGGCCGCCCGACGTCTCGTAGGCCTTGCCGTCGAACTTACCGCCGGCGTGAAGCTTGGTCATGATGACCTCGAGGGTCGATTTTCCCGGGACCTGCGGATGGTTCTCCACCGGAATGCCGCGACCGTTGTCGGTGACCGTCAGGAAGCCATCGCGGTCGAGATGAACCTCGATGAAGTTCGCATGGCCCGCCACCGCTTCGTCCATCGAGTTGTCGATGACTTCGGCGAACAGGTGGTGCAGGGCCTTCTCGTCGGTGCCGCCGATATACATGCCCGGCCGCATGCGTACGGGCTCCAGTCCTTCGAGGACCCGGATCGAGGATGCGCCGTAGTCATCGGTGGAAGGCGCCGGCCGTGGCGCGGCCGCTGGTGCCGGGGAGGCATCCTTTGCCGCTTCCGGCTCCCGAGCTACCGGCTTGTCGAGCGGCAGTTCGGCAAAGAGGTCGCTGTTGTCTTCCATCGGATCAGTCGCTACTACCTGTCGAGATCGGGAGGGTGAAGCCATGCCGGTCTCATGCTGTTACGAATCAGCGGCAATTCTGCCAGAAAGCTGGCTTTTTCGCGATGCGATACGGAAATGCCGCTCCTTGAGCAATGGGGTTGCCGGTCGGCGATGACAAGGCACCAGCGCTGCATGAAGTGCCGGGAGGGCCGCATGTCCACAACTCATTTCGTTCAAAAGGCCTTTGCCGCACTTGTGATGGCCGTTGTGGCTATCGGGCCGACGCATGCCCAGCAGTTCCAGCTTCGCCCGTACAAGGAAGAGCTATTCGCCGGGCACCGTGTCCTGGAAGCTTCGGACGGCGGCGCCTACGAGGTCATCGACTACCAGGAGTTGCGCGACATCAACGGGCGGGACCAGGTGCCGGAGCGGCGGGTAAAGTCTGCTTATGTCTCGACCGGTGTCAGGAAGCACCAGGAGAACGAGACCCTTCGGCTGGGCGACCGTCGGATCGATGTCACCCGGGTGGGACCATCGCGGGACGCTTCCTTCACGCTGATCTTCGTGCACGGCCGGGGAGGCGACCGGCGGCTCGGCGCCAACGACTACAGCTTCGGCGGCAACTTCAACCGGCTGAAGAACCTCGCCGTGATGAACGGCGGAACCTATTACGCGCCGAGCGTCGCCTCCTTCGATGCGCGCGGGGTCGAGGACGTCGCGCAGCTGGTCCGCTACGCCTTCGAGCAGTCGAAAGGCCGGCCGGTCCTGCTTGCCTGCGCCTCCATGGGCGGCATGATCTGCGCCGGCATCGCGCGCGACCGGGAGGCCGTCGGCCATCTCGCCGGGCTTGCGCTGCTCGGCGGCCCGCCCGATCCGGGATATGCGGGAACCCCGGCGGCGAAGCGCCGGCTGCCGCTCTACCTGGCCCACGGGAGCGCCGACAGCGTCTACCCGCTGGAAGGGCAGGCAGCCGTCTATCGCACGCTCCACCAGGCGGGCTATCCGGTGCGGCTGACAGTGTTCAACACCGGCAGCCACGGAACCCCGATCCGCATGACTGACTGGCGCAAGGCGATCGGATTCCTGCTGAACGGACGGTGATCCCCCATCGCCTCGTTTTTCGTGGATTTTCCCGCCAGACGAACTAAAACCCTCTCGGGAAAAACAGCGGGCTGCGGCCCGCCGGCAAGGAGCAGAACGGATGACGCCTGACGTGCGGCCGCTGGTGGCAGGGAACTGGAAGATGAACGGGACGCGGCAGTCCCTGGACCAGATCAAGGCGATCGGCGATGGCGTGAGGGGAGGGCTGGCGAGCAGGGTCGATTCCCTCATCTGCCCCCCGGCAACGCTGCTCTACGTGGCGACCGCCCTGTCCACAGACAGCCCGCTCGAGATCGGCGCCCAGGACTGCCACCAGAACGCAAGCGGGGCCCATACCGGCGATATCTCCGCGGAAATGATCGCGGACTGCTTCGGCACCTATGTGATCGTCGGCCATTCTGAACGCCGCACGGACCATAACGAGAGCGACGCTCTCGTGCGCGCCAAGGCCGAAGCTGCGCAGGCGGCCGACCTGACCGCCATCATCTGCATCGGCGAAACCGAGGAGCAGCGGCGGAACGGAGAGACGCTCGAGGTACTGAGGCGACAGATGGCCGGCTCCATCCCGGATGGCGTCAATGCCGCGCGCACCGTTATCGCCTACGAGCCGGTCTGGGCGATCGGCACCGGCCTGACCCCGACGCTTGCCGACGTCGAGGAGGCCCACGCCTTCATGCGCAGCGAACTGTCCGACCGGTTCGGGGACGAGGGACGCGCCATGCGCATCCTCTACGGAGGCTCGGTCAAGCCCTCGAACGCGAAGGAGCTTATGGCGATCGCCAATGTCGACGGCGCGCTGATCGGCGGCGCCAGCTTGAAAGCGGACGATTTCCTCGCCATCTACCGGGTCTATGAAGAGCTGATGGCGTAAACCTTGCCGCAAGGGCTTGGAATGCACATCAGCCTCATGTAAAGAGCCGCCAACCTTATGTTATTGCCCTTCGCGAAGGGCAGGGATTTTGCCATGCAAACCGTTTTGATCGTCATCCACCTCATGATCGTGCTCGCGCTCGTCGGCGTCGTGCTGATCCAGCGTTCGGAAGGCGGCGGACTAGGGGTTGGCGGCGGCTCCGGCTTCATGTCGGCGCGCGGCACCGCCAACGCGTTGACCCGCACCACGGCCATTCTGGCGACGCTCTTCTTCGTGACCTCGATGACGCTCGGCATCCTGGCGCGCTATGAGTCGCGGCCGACCGACATCCTTGATCGTATTCCTGCGACAGCGGGCAGCGGCAGCGGCATCCTCGATGCGCTTGGCCCGGCGCCGACGTCCGAGGCACCGGCTGAAACGCCGGCGCAGGATGGCGTCCCGACAGGGGGCGAAGCTCCCGCACAGGGTGGCGCCGAGGCTCCGGCCGCAGGCCAGGCCCCGACACCCGCCGCACCCGCCAATTCGACGGGCGTCCCGACGGGACAGTAAATGCCGTCTCGGCAGCAATCTCCGGCAGGCCAAAAGCCTGCCGGTTTTCTTTTGTCCAGATTCTGTGGGCCATCTTCACGCGGTGAAGATTAGGGCTGGCGGAATCGCTCATGAAAAGGTATCCGGTGACTCCCATGGCGCGATATGTATTCATCACAGGCGGCGTGGTTTCTTCCCTAGGAAAAGGAATTGCGGCCGCGGCACTCGGAGCGTTGTTGCAGGCCCGTGGATATCGGGTACGCCTTCGCAAGCTCGATCCCTATCTGAACGTCGATCCGGGCACCATGAGCCCGACGCAGCACGGCGAAGTGTTCGTCACCGACGACGGCGCGGAAACCGACCTCGACCTCGGCCACTACGAGCGTTTCACCGGCCGGTCTGCGAACAAGACCGACAACATCACCACCGGGCGGATCTACAAGAACATCATCGACAAGGAACGCCGCGGCGACTATCTCGGCGCGACCGTCCAGGTCATCCCGCACGTCAC
>JAEZHO010000095.1 GCA_023416545.1 Pseudomonadota bacterium | reverse complement strand
GATCAGGACGACCACGGTGATCGCACGCGACATGTGCGGCAGCGTCAGGTGCCAGAACCGGGATAGCGCTCCGGCCCCGTCCATCTCGGCCGCCTCCTTCTGCTCGCTGTCGAGCGATTGCAGCGAGGTCAGCAGGATCAGGGTTGCAAAGGGCAGCCACTGCCAGGCGACGATCATGATGATGGAAAACAGCGGATACTGCGCGAACCAGTCCACCGGCTGCAGACCGAAGAAGCGAGCCAGATCGGCCGAGACGCCGTAGCCCGGATGAAGGATCATGTTCTTCCAGACGAGGGCGGCGACCGGCGGCATCACGAAGAAGGGCGAGATCACCAGGATGCGGACGATCCCCTGTCCGAAGATCGGCTGGTCGAGAAGAAGCGCGATCAGCGTTCCCCCGATCACGGTGATCAGCAACACGCCACCGACGATGACCAGCGTGTTCCAGATGGACTGGAAGAAGGCCGGGTCCGAATAGAAATACTGGTAGTTGAACAGGCCGGCGAAGCTGACATTGGCCGGATTGAGGAGGTTGTAGTTCTGGAACGAGAACCACAGCGTCATCGACAGGGGCACGATCATCCACACCAGGAGAAGGATGACGGACGGCGCCATCATCAGGCGAGCCAGCCCCTTGGTATTCTGCGTTGCCATGGCGAAGCCCTCCTCAAAATTCCGCGCGACTTGCGGCGGAACGCCCCCGTCGCGCCCGTACCCTGCTGGTCCGAGGTGGAAATGGAAAGGGCCGCCCGGCCCGTGACCGGGCGGCAAGGTGCTCGGGAGGTCTTACTTGATGTAGCCCGCGCGGGTCATCTCGCGCACGGTCGCCGACTGGGCCTGGGCGAGCGCGTCGTCGACCGACGACTGCCCGGCCACGACAGCCGAGAACAGCTGTCCCACATTCGTTCCGATCGCCTGGAATTCCGGGATCGCGACGAACTGGCCGCCGGTATAGGGCACCGGCTGGACGGTCGGCTTGGTGATGTCGGCGGCCTGCATCGCCGCAAGTGTCGGCTCGGCGAACGGAGCCGCCTTCTTGTACTCCTCGTTTTCATAGAGGGAGGTACGGGTTCCCGGAGGAACGTTCGCCCAGCCTTCGTTGGAAGCGACGAGGTCGGTGTAGTCCTTGCTGGTTGCCCAGGCGATGAACTTCTTGGCGGCGTCCACCTTCTGCGAGCTTGCCGGGATGGCGAGGTTCCAGGACCACAGCCAGTTGCCGTGGTTGTTCACGCCGTCCTTGGAGGGGAAGATCGCATAGCCGATCTTGTCGGCGACGGTGGAATCCTTCGGGTTGGACACGAACGACGCAGCCACGGTCGCGTCGATCCACATGCCGCACTTGCCCTGCTGGAAGAGCGTCAGGTTCTCGTTGAAGCCGTTCGAAGACGCACCGGACGGGCCGGCATCCTTCATCAGGTCGATGTAGAACTGCAGCGCTTCCTTCCACTCGGGCTGGTCGAACTGCGGCTGCCAGTTTTCGTCGAACCAGCGACCGCCGAACGAGTTGGTCAGCGCCGTGACGAAGGCCATGTTCTCGCCCCAGCCGGCCTTGCCGCGAAGGCAGATGCCGTTGATGTCCGTGTCGCGATCGGTGATCTTGCGGGCCGCCTCGCCGATGAACTCCCAGGTCGGATTGTCAGGCATTTCGAGCCCGGCCTTCTCGAACAGGTCCGTGCGGTACATGATCATGGCCGACTCGCCGTAGAACGGCGCCGCGTAGAGCTTGTCCTCGACCGTCAGGCCGCCGCGGATCGCCGGCAGCAGGTCATCGACGTCATAGCTGTCGCCCAGCCCCGAAAGCTCGGTCAGCCAGCCCTGCTTCGCCCAGATCGGAACCTCGTAATTGCCGATCGTCATGATGTCGTACTGGCCGCCGGAGGTCGCGATGTCCGTCGTCACGCGCTCGCGCAGGACGTTCTCTTCCAGGGTGACCCATTCGATCTGGATGTCGGGGTTCTTCGAGGTGAACTCCTCCGTCAATCCCTGCATGCGGATCATGTCGCCGTTGTTGACGGTTGCGATGGTGATGGTTTCGGCCGATGCCGTACCGGCAAGAGCCAGCGCCGAGCACGCGCCCAGCAGAATCGTCTTCAAAGTCATATCTTCCTCCCGAAGATTGAACGAGCATTCGCTTTGCCCATGGGCAATTACTCATTCATGGAGCGGCGAAGTCAATTCAGAATCCGTGCTGCGCCGCAGCGCATATCGCAAGCGGTTGAAACTATTTCGATATTTATACCCACTACGCGAGCAATTGCTCCGCGGTATTCTCGTCGGTGATCAATCCGTTGATCAACTGCCCCTTCAGGGCTGCCCTCAGTGCCACGAGCTTGCGGGGTCCCTGCGCAAGGCCGATGACGCAACAGGTGTCGATCGCCGGGATCGGCACGCTGGCGACCCGACGGTTGATCGAATCGGACAGGAGGCGTCCCTCGTGATCGAACATCCAGCCGCAGATTTCCCCCGCGGCACCCCCGGACACCAGGCTTTCCATCTCGTCGCGCCCCAGGAAGCCGTCGACGCAGAGCGGGCCGTCCGGCCCGAGTTCGCCGATGCCGACGAAGGTTACGTCCGCCTGCGCGCCGAGCGCCAGCGTCGATCGCACCAGTGCCTGTTCATGAAGCGTCTCGCGCTCTTCCGGCGAGGAGCAGAGAACCGGCAGCGGCATGGGAAAATGCCGCGACTTGATGGCGTCGGCCATGGAGAAGATGACGTTGTAATAGGCCGCCGAACCGTCGGGCCCGATATTTCCCGTCAGCGACACGATGCGATGCTGGGGGCATTCCATCGGCGGCAACTGGTCGACGGCAGCCTTCAGCGTGCGGCCCGTTCCGATCGCCAGGATGATCGGCTCCTGCCGCTTCAGCCAGCGCTCGATCTCCGCGGCGCCGGCCTCGGCAATGCCGACAGTGCTGGAGGCGCCCATGGGATCGCTCGGGACGACCTCCACCTGACGAAGGCCGAACTTGCGCTTGAGCGCCTCGCCCCGCTCCAGGCAGGCGGCGATCGGATGGTCGAGGCGGACCTTGATCAGGCGTTCTGCCACGGCGAGCGAGACGAGCCGCTGCGCCGACTGCCGGGAAATCCCCATGGCTGCCGCGATTTCGTCCTGGGTGCGGCCCGCGACGTAGTAGAGCCAACCCGCCCTCGCCGCGTCATCCAGCCTCCCGTGCACATCGGACCGTCTCGCCACTAGCCAACCCCTCCCGGCGCAATTCCTGGCCCCATGTTTGCCGATCCTCCGTCAAACGGCAAGGACGGCAGGACGATCAGGAGACCTGAACGAGGTGGCCTTGCGAAACTTCTCGGTAGTGGCGGGGCGGGGGCACGAAATCCACCGGACGGATGGGGCTCTTGATCTCGTCGGTCGGCATGTCGCGCTTGATCCCGCGTCGCGAGGGATCGGGAATCGGCACCGCCGCCATCAGCTTGCGGGTATAGGGATGCTGAGGGTTCTCGAACACGGCGGCCCGGGGGCCGATCTCGACGATCTCGCCGAGATACATGACCGCAACCCGGTGGCTGACCCGTTCCACGACGGCCATGTCATGGCTGATGAAGAGGTAGGCGAGCTTCAGGCTTTGCTGCAGATCGAGAAGCAGGTTGCAGACCTGCGCCTTGATCGACACGTCGAGCGCCGACACCGCCTCGTCCGCGACGATGACTTTCGGATCGAGCATCAGCGCCCTCGCGATCGCGATGCGCTGTCTCTGCCCGCCGGAGAACTCGTGCGGGAAGCGCCGCATCATGTCGGCCGAAAGACCGACCTTTTCCAGGAGATCCGCCGCTTTATCGCGTGCCTGCTGCTTCGGGCCCAGCCCATGTTCCAGAAACGGCTCCATGACCGCCGAGCCTATGCTCATGCGCGGATTGAGGCTCGCGAACGGGTCCTGGAAGATCATCTGGATCGACCGCCGCATGGCCCGCAGCGACGGCTTGTCGAGGCTCATCACGTTGAAGCCGTCGATCATGATCTCGCCGCTCGTCGGCGTGATCAGTCGGGTGATGGACCTGCCCGTCGTCGACTTGCCGCAGCCGGATTCGCCCACCAGGGACAGCGTCTCGCCCTCGAAGAGGTCGAACGACACCTTCTCGACCGCGTGTACGGCACCGGTCTTGCGCCCGAAAAGTCCCGAATGGATGTCGAAGCGCGTGGTGAGGTCGCGCACCTGGAGGATCGGCGTCTTGCGACGGGAAACGGTATCGGTGACGTCGAGCTGGATCTGCTGTTCCCCGGTTCTCACGTCGATGAGGGAAAACCGCTGCGGCAGGGTACGCTCGGCCATGGAACCGAGCCGCGGGACGGCAGACAACAGGGCCCGCGTATAGGGATGACGGCCGTGGTGGAATATGTCCTCGGTCGCCCCGGCCTCGACCACCTCCCCGCGGAACATCACCATGGTCCGGTCCGCCACTTCGGCGACGACGCCCATGTCGTGGGTGATGAAGAGAACCGACATCCCCTCCTCGTCCTGCAGCGTCTTGATGAGGTCGAGAATCTGGCCCTGGATCGTCACGTCCAGCGCCGTCGTCGGCTCGTCGGCGATCAGCAGCTTCGGCTTCGACGCCAATGCCATGGCGATCATCACCCGCTGGCGCATGCCTCCGGAAAACTGGTGCGGAAACTCGTCGTAGCGGCTCCTGGCATTCGGGATCCGTACCTTTTCGAGAAGCCGCACGACCTCGGCCTTCGCCTCGGCACGGCTGATGTCCGTGTGGACCGTCAGGGCCTCCGCAATCTGCTTTCCGATCGGGAAGATCGGGTTGAGGGAGGTCATCGGCTCCTGGAAGATCATCGATATCTCGTTGCCGCGCACCTGCCGCATCTGCTCGTCGGGCAGCGTCAGCAGTTCGCGGCCGGCAAGCCTGACGCTGCCCTCGATGCGGCTCGAAAGCTTCGGCAGGAGGCGCATGATCGACAGCGAGGTGACGCTCTTGCCCGACCCAGACTCCCCGACGATGGCGACCGTCTCCCTTGCGCCGACATCGAACGAGATCTTGTTGACGACGGTCTGCCAGCGGTCCTCGACCTTGAAGGACGTGGTGAGATCCCGGACCGAGAGCACGGGCTCGGCCGCTTCGCCGATTCTGTCCATGGGGGTCTTCGCGTGACACATGTCATTCTCCCTTTTCGGGGGTTGCGATGTCAGGCGGCGAGCGCCGTTTCGGCAAGGGTGACCCAGTAGCTGATGCCATAGGGAAGTGCTTCGTCATTGAAGTCGTAGGCGGGATTGTGAAGACCGGCGGTATCGCCGTTACCGATGAAGATGAAGGCGCCCGGCCTGCGCTCCAGCATGTAGGAGAAGTCTTCCGCCCCCATGTGGGGAGCCATCTGCGTATCGACCGAGTTCGGCCCGCCGACGGTCGTCGCGATCCCCGTTGCGAACTCGGTCTCCGCCTCGTGGTTGAAGGTGACCGGGTAGCCGCGGCGATAGGTGACGTCCGCGCTGGCCCCATGGGCAAGGGCGGTCGCCTGCACCAGTTCCTTCAGCCGCTTCTCCGCGAAATCACGCGTCTCCGGCAGGAGCGTGCGCACCGTCCCGCCAAGCCTGACGCTATCGGGGATGACATTGTTGGCGTCTCCGCCGTGGATGGAGGCGACCGTCACCACCAGCGATTTCAGGGGGTCCGTCTGCCGGGACACGATCGACTGCAGCGCCACCACGATATGGCCGGCGGTCAGCACCGGATCGACAGAAAGATGCGGTTGCGCCGCATGGCTGCCGCGCCCGTTGACGATGATCTCGAACGTATCCGCCGCGGCCATGACGGAGCCCTTGCGGATGGCGAACTGCCCGAGCGGAAGACCGGGAGAATTGTGCATCCCGTAGACCTGGCCGATCCCGTGCTTTTCAAGGAAACCGTCGTTGACCATTGCGAGCGCGCCGGCGCCGCCCTCCTCCGCAGGCTGGAAGATGACGGCGACCGAGCCGCGGAAGTTCCGCGTCTCCGCGAGGTATTGCGCGGCCCCCAGCAGCATGGCCGTGTGCCCGTCATGGCCGCAGGAATGTGCCTTGCCCGGCGTCTTCGACATCCAGGGCTTGCCGCTCGTCTCGAATATCGGCAGCGCGTCCATGTCGGCGCGGAAACCGATGACGTTTCCATCCCCGTGCCGTCCCTTGATGATGCCCACGACGCCGGTCCTACCTACGCCCGTCTCGACGACGTCACACCCGAACGACCGCAGCTTTTCCGCCACGAATGCCGACGTCTCGTAAACGTCGTAGAGGATTTCCGGACGCTCGTGGAGGTGACGCCGCCAGCCCGCAACTTCTTCCTGCATTTCGGCGGCGCGATTGAGGACAGGCATGAAAACCTCGTGCTTGTTGTTGTCGTTCCCACTCGTTCGTGTTGGGATACTGTGCAGCCCCAAGGGCACTTGGCAAGCGTCAAATTTCACGCTTGAACGAAAAATAGGCCTATGCTTAGATGGCCCAAAATTTGATCAGGCACCACTGGGAGTGCCCGGTCCGACACGCGACAATCAGCTCAACCTCACAAGGAGGATATGAGACCACCGTCTGCGAATACAACGACTTAACAAGATCGCATTTGCAGCAAGAGCAGTGGTAGCGGCCCGAAGACGAGTGCGCCGCAGATCAACGTCGACAATAAACACAAGGGGAATAGCAGCATGAAGACCTTCAATACCCTGCTTGCGGGGACGGTGGCTTGCCTGACGCTTTCTGCATCGCTTGCCCATGCCGAACGAGGCGCCGACGGCGACCTGAAGATCCTGTTCTGGCAGGCTGTCTCGACGATGAATCCCTTCCTTTCGGCGGGCACCAAGGATGTCTATGCCGCATCCATGGTGATCGAGCCGCTGGCCCGCTACGACGAGACCGGGGCCCTCGTTCCCTATCTGGTGGAGGAGATCCCCACGATCGAGAACGGCGGCTTCGCAGAAGACATGCTCAGCATGACCTGGAAGCTGAAGCCGGGCGTCAAATGGTCGGACGGAACGGATTTCACCGCCGACGATGTCGTCTTCACCTGGAAGTATTGCACGGCTCCCGACGGCGGATGCGCGCAGGCGGCGCAGTACGAAGGTGTCAAGAACGTGGAAGCCGTCGATCCGCAGACGGTGAAGATCACCTTCGAGGAGCCCAAACCCTATCCCTACAGCGCATTCGTCGGCTCCCAGTCGCCGGTCATTCAGGCGGCACAGTTCAAGGATTGCCTCGGCGCCAAGGCCCCGAGCTGCACGGATGCCAACTTCAAGCCGATCGGCACCGGCCCCTTCGTCGTCACGGATTTCAAGCCGAACGACGTTGTCACGTTCGAGGCCAATCCGAACTACCGCGACCCGGCCAAGCCGAGCTTCGCCTCGGCGACGCTGAAAGGCGGCGGCGACGCCGCATCGGCTGCGCGCGCCGTGCTCGAAACGGGTGAATTTGACTACGCCTGGAACGCGCAGGTCGAGCCGGAAGTGCTGGAAACGATGCTGGCCGCCGGCAAGGGGAGGCTGGAGATTTCCTTCGGCACCCAGGTGGAGCGTATCCAGCTCAATCACACCAATCCCGACCCGGCACTCGGCGACAAGCGCTCCACCAAGGAGGGCGGTCCGCATCCCTCGCTGAGCGACCCCGCCGTCCGCCGGGCGCTCTCGCTGGCGATCGACCGCGACATCATCGTCGAGGCCGGATACGGTCGCGCCGGCAAACCGACGTGCAACATCGTGCCGGCGCCGGAATCGGTCGCCTCCACCAAGAACGACAGCTGGTGCCTGAAGCAGGATGTCGAGGCGGCCAACAAGCTGCTCGACGACGCGGGCTGGGCCCCCGGACCTGACGGTATCCGCGCCAAGGATGGCGTTCGTCTCGCATATCTCTATGCGACCTCGACGAACTCCGTGCGCCAGGCGACCCAGGAACTGGTGAAAGCCATGTGGGCCGAGATCGGCGTCGATGCCGAACTGCGCAATGCCAGCGCCTCCGTCTTCTTCGGAGGCGACCCGGCAAGCCCCGATACCTTCCAGAAGTTCTATGCCGACGTGCAGATGTATACCAACAACTTCGACGGGACGGACCCGGAGAAGTATCTGGCGGAGTGGCTGTGCGACAAGATGCCGGGGCCGGAAAACGGCTGGCAGGGCCAGAACATCCCCCGCTACTGCAATGCCGACTACGACAAGCTGGTCGGCGAGCTCTCCCGCACGGCTGACCTCCAGAAGCGCGCGGAACTCGCCAAGCAGCTCAATGACATGCTGACCGAAGAGGGCGCCCATATCCCGCTCGTGCATCGGGGAGACCAGTCGTCCTTCGCGGTGACCCTTGATGGCATCCGCATGAACTCCTGGGATTCCCAGCTCTGGAATGTCGCCGACTGGCATCGCAAGAAGTAGGAAGCGGCCGGGGCTTGCGGCGCGAGCCCCGGCACTGCCCTTCCCTGCGTTGGCACATCGCCGGAGCGGCCGGCGATGTGGGCCGTCTCAGAAACCTGCAGCCATGAAGACCCCGAACAGGGCATCAGGCTGCAGTCCGGGGAAAATCGATGTTCACATACACGCTGCGGCGATTGTTGTTTGCCATCCCGACCCTGCTGGTCATCAGCTTCGTCATCTTCGCCTTGCTCGACCTCGCGCCGAACGATCCGACCGGCGACCTGCCCCTGACCATCCCGCCCGAAGTCCGCGAGCAGATCCGCGCTTCGCTTGGCCTCAACCAGCCCTTCCTGATCCGCTACCTCCTCTGGCTGCAGCAGTTCTTCATAAACGAGCCCCTGAACATCCTGGAAAGCCTGACCGGCTGGCAGATCGGCGACGGCGAGCGCATGCGGGTACTGTCCTGGGCGACGAGGAGCCCGGTGGTCGACCTGATCGTCCAGCGCCTGCCGCAGACCTTGTGGGTGGTCGGCCTCGCCTATCTCTTCGGCATCCTGATCGCCATCCCGATCGGCGTCATCTCCGCCTACAAGCAGTATTCGATCTTCGACCAGATCGGCACCTTCGTCTCCATGGTCGGATACTCGGTGCCGACCTTCTTCACCGGCGTCCTGCTGATCGTCGTCTTCTCCTCCTACCTGCAGTGGTTCCCCTCGGTCTACGACACCAATCTTCGCGTCACCGATTTCTCGAGCTTCATGGCGCAGGTGCGCCAGATGGTTCTGCCGGTGTCCGTGCTGGCGCTCTACAACGCCTCGCAGATCGCCCGCTTCGTTCGCGCCTCCATGCTGGACAACCTGCACCAGGACTATGTCCGCACCGCCCGTGCCAAGGGCGTCAGGGAGAAGGCGGTGCTGCTCGTCCATGTCCTTCGCAACAGCCTGATCCCGGTCGTGACCGTCATCGCGCTCGGCGTGCCGACCATTTTCTCCGGCGCCATCATCACCGAGCAGATATTTCGGGTGAACGGCCTTGGACAATTGCTGATCACCGCCATCCAGGGTGCCGATATTCCGCTGGTGCAAACGCTGACCTTCATCTTCGCGGTGCTGATCGTCCTCTTCAACCTGATTGCCGACGTGCTGTACGGCATTCTCGATCCGAGGATCCGGTATGACTGATACGGTACTCGCCGCCGCCCCGGCAAAGGCCGAGAGCCCCGCCCGCTCCGCCCTCCGAGACGTGTGGAGGCAATTCCGCGCCCACCGGGGCGGGATCGTCGGCCTCGGGGTGTTCGTCTTCATCTTCCTGGCCGTCTATGTCGGGCCCTATATCCACACCGTCGCGCCGAATGCGATCAACATCCGCGACAAGAACCAGTGGCCCTCGCTTGCGCATCCCTTCGGAACCGACAATCTCGGCAAGGACATGCTCGCGCAGGTTCTCGCAGGCGGGCGCATATCGCTCGCCGTCGGCATCACGGCGATGCTGCTCGCCCTGCTGCTGGGGACGCTGGTCGGCGTGATCTCGGGCTATTTCCGGCGGCTGGACGGACCGCTGATGCGGGTAACAGACCTTTTCCTGGCGCTTCCGCTGCTGCCGCTGCTGCTCGTCATCATCATGCTGTTCCGCGATACGCTGCGCGCCTCGCTCGGTCCCGAAACCGGTATCTTCATCCTGATCGTCTTCGTCATCGGCATCACCAGCTGGATGCACACGGCACGCATCGTCCGGGGCGACGTGCTGGCGGTCAAGAGCCAGGAGTTCATCATCGCCGCCAAGAGCAGCGGGATGCGCGAGCACCGCATCGTCCTCCGCCACATCCTGCCGAATGTGCTGAGTTCGATCATGGTCTCCGCAACCCTCGGCATCGCGTCGGCGATCATCACGGAATCGGCGCTGAGCTTCCTCGGGCTCGGCTTCCCCTCCGACTTCCCGACCTGGGGGCGCCTCCTCTATGACGGCGCCAATTTCATGCAGCTGACGCCCTCGCGCGTGCTCTGGCCGGGCCTTGCGATTTCCCTGACCGTGCTGAGCGTGAACTTCATGGGAGACGCGATCCGCGATGCCCTCGACCCGCGCACCCTGAAGCGCTGACCGGGCGGCAAATAAATTAAATTTATTTCACCGGGGAAGGAACGTTCCGCGCGGACGGTCGTTATGTGGATGTCTGGAAGCACCCCCCGTCCCCCGCCCTACAAGGCTTCCAGACACACTCTTCAGTCCCCCTCGAAGAGATGAGTTGGCTCGGTTCCCCTGGAACCGAGCCAATTTGTTTTGGCGACCTGGATGCGCCCCCTATCGGGCAAGCTGCATCCGGCGCCCGGTCGGGACGCGATCAGTCTTCGTCGTTCGCGCCGGGTTCCAGCGGGAATGTCAGGTGGTAGGAGATACGGTCGGGCGCTACCACGTACTCCGCCCTGCCGTTCACCGAGGCCGGGACCACGCGCTCGAGGACCGTGCTGCCGAAATGAGCCTTGATGTGCTGCGGATCGTGAGCCTCGCCGTCGCCTGCTGCGAGCGGTTCGTGCCAGATCATTTCCACCATGTCGTGGCCGTCGATGCGCTTGCGCGTACAGGACACCTCGATCGGCAGGCTGGTGCGCAAGAGCGAGCCGTGGCTCACCGCATTGACGATCAGCTCATGCAGGGCCAGCCCAAGATGAAGCGAGGCATTGGGGCTGAGCAGGAGGTTGTCTCCCCTTACCTTCACCAGGTCGCGGTTCTCCGGCAGGTATTTCTCGGTCTGCTGCTGCACGAGTTCGAAGAAATACGCTCCCCGCCAGCTGGAATCGGTGATCAGGTCCTGCGACTGGGAGAGCGAGTAAAGACGCCCGCGGAACTTGTGGAGAAAGAGGTCGAGCGATCCGGAATAGCGCGCTGTCTGCAGGGCAATGCTCTGGATGATCGCCAGCAGGTTCTTGGATCGGTGGCTGACCTCGCGCAACAGCGCCCGCAGCAGACGCTCCCGGTGCCGTTCCTCGGAGCGATCGACGATCGTCGTCACGAGGTGAAGCCCGCCCTGGGCGAACTCGACCGCCTGGATCCGGAATTCGAAGAACTGTTCAGCGCCGAACATCACCTCGAGCTGGCCCTTCTGGCCGGGCTCGGTCATGTCCGCCTTCAGCGCATTGAGGCGCGTGGCGACCTCGGGTCCGAACAGGCTGTCGTCGGTGGGTGAAGCAGGCGCCTCGCCGGGCCCGTCGTCCGACCGCCACGCATCCGGAAGCCAGGCATCGGGGAGGTTTGCGACGAGGAGATAGTCATGGCGAGCATCCTGGATGATGACACTGGCGCCGAGATCGACCAGCGCAGGCAGCAGGAACTCTCGCAACTTGTCATCACTCTGACCAGCTCGCTGCCATGTCAGCGGATGCACCAATTTCTCACCTCGTCCAACTTGAAGGAAAGAGCCGGCGACACCCGCGTACTTTCCCGCCTGCCTGTGCCCTTATAGAGACTGGCCATCGCGGCAACAACCCGCCAATCTGTCTCCGAAGCGGCCAGGTGGTGAAATGGGGAAAGCCGCAAGCGGTTCCCCCACCGCATCAATTTTACGCATCGAAAACGAGACGGCCCGAAGCTGTCGCCGGCATCTCCCGGCGACAGAGCCCGCCCATTGGCAAGAGACCGTTCACGGCGTCCGCTCAGGCGGCCGCCTTGACCGTTTCGTTGAAGAACAGCGCCTGGCTGATCAGAGCCTTCACCATGTCCGGATTGAACGGCTTGGTGACCAGGAAGGCAGGCTCGGGGCGTTCGCCGGTCAGGAGCCGCTCAGGGAAGGCGGTGATGAAGATGACCGGGACGGTGGATGCCTTCAGGATCTCGTTGACCGCATCGATGCCCGAGCTTCCGTCGGCAAGCTGGATATCGGCGAGGACCATCTTCGGGTTGGAGCTCTGGAAGAGATCGACGGCTTCCTTGTGGGTGCGGGCAATGCCCGTGACGCGGTGGCCGAGTTCCTGCACCATCTGCTCGATGTCGAGCGCGATGAGCGGCTCGTCCTCAATGATCATGATGTCGGTCGCGACCTGGCGCGAGATCTCCCTCGACGCTTCGTCGAGCAGTTCGGTCGCCTTCTCGACGCTGACGTTCAGTACTTCCGCCGTCTCTTCGATCGTGAAGCCCTCTACCGAGACGAGCAGGAAGGCGTGGCGGGCCATCGACGGCAGGGACGCGAGGTTGGCCGCTGCGCGCTGCTCCCAGGCGAAGGGCGACTCGATCGGCCGGATATCGATCGATGTGGAACCAAATATCGCGACAAACAGTTTGTAGAGCGAAACACGGTCCTTGGATGTTTCGGGAAAGATCGAGACATCCGCGATCAGCGCTTCCAGTACGGCGGCCACATAGGCGTCCCCGGAAGTCTGGGATCCGGTAACGGCGCGTGCATAACGGCGCAAATACGGAAGGTGTGATGCAACGCGTGTAGTAAGTGACATACAGAATTCTCCCCTGTCGCCCGGCGGGCAATTACGTGGTGAGAACGTGGGAACAGAAAAAAAGTTCCGCAAGTGTTGGAACTTTTTTTCCGCTGCCGCATTGTCTCCTCACGATATCGCAACAGGCTGCCCGCGTGATGAGTGACGACAACAGAAAAAAGCAAGACATGACCCTCTCCCAGCACGACATGAAACCCGGATCGGTGCCGCCAAACGCCTCGATCTCCCGCAAACTGCGCGAGTTCTATGACGCCGTGCAGGAGGAAGGCATTCCCGACCGTTTTCTCGATCTCCTGGAAAAGCTGGAGAACGCGGAACGCAACGCTCAGTCGCAGTCGCAGTCGGTGAAGGTAAAATGACAATGACCGAGGACGATGATCGCGGCTTCAAGCGCGACCTTCTCGCATCCTTGCCCAATCTCCGTGCCTTTGCTGTCTCTCTGACGGGTCGCCATGACAAGGCCGATGATCTGGTGCAGGACACCATCATGAAGGCGTGGGCCAACCAGACCAGCTTCACGGCCGGCACGAACATGCGGGCATGGCTCTTCACGATCCTGCGCAACGAATTCTACAGCCAGATGCGCAAGCGCGGCCGCGAGGTACAGGATACCGACGGGCTGTTCAGCGAACGTTTCTCCGTGCATCCCGAACAGTACGGAAGGCTGGACCTTCAGGATTTCCGCAAGGCCCTGGACACGCTTCCCGACGACCAGCGCGAGGCGATCATCCTGGTCGGTGCGGCGGGCTTCGCCTACGAGGAAGCGGCAACCATCTGCGGCTGCGCCGTGGGGACCATCAAGAGCCGCGTCAGCCGGGCCCGCACGCGCCTGCAGGAGCTCCTTGGCGTCTCCGGCGAAGGCGACTTCGGCCCCGATGCCGGCCATGCCGCGATCACGGCGCGCGCCTTCGGCAGCTAGGGTTCAAGTTCCGGCATGGTGGGAGAGCCGGCGGCACGTGCCGCCGCCAGGAGGTCATCCTCCATGAAAGGCTTGGTGACCGGTGTCGAACCGGGAAGCTCGGCCACCCAGGCGCGATCGTCCGGCATAAGCATGGTGAGGATCACCCGCGTGCCGGACGCCTGACGGCGCCTGACAAGCGAAAGCACATCGGCTGCGAGGTCCACATCGAGAACCAGGAGGTCGATGGGCTCCTCGTCGAGCAGGACCGCAAGTTCCCGCGGCGTGGCGATCCGGACGCGGCACGGCAAGGCCTCCGCGAAGATGCGCTCGGCCTCCATCGCGACAAGGTATTCCCGCTCTGCAATCAGGATAGTCAGGACTGACGAAATCGTCCTCTCCTTCCGAAACGACCTCTATGGGTTCGCGAAAGAAGCCCGTCATTTAAAAAAGACACAGTGCGATGGATCGCGATACGCTAGGAGCGAGCTACCTCGCCACTCGTGATTCTTCATGGCCATATCGAAGCCTGCCGTACCGCCGCGCATCCCCTGCCAGCAATGTCCGTTGCGACAACGCCCGTTTTTCCGGGATTTCACCCCGGAGGAACTGGATTTCGTGGCGGGTTTCAAGGTCGCCGAAACCCCTGCCGAACCGGGCATGGCCATCATTGTCGAGGGAGAACGCAACCCTTCCCTCTACACTGTCCTGAGCGGATGGGGATTTCGCTATAAGATCCTCGAGGACGGCAGGCGCCAGATCCTCAACTATGTTCTGCCGGGCGACATGATCGGCCTGCAGGGCAATGTCATGAAGGAAATGCAGCATTCGGTCGAGGCGCTGACCCGGATGACGCTCTGCACCTTCGAACGGGAGCGGTTTCCGAACCTCTTCCGCAGCCAGCCGGCGCTTGCCTTCGACATCACCTGGATCGCGTCGCGGGAGGAGTCCATGCTGGACGAGCATCTGCTGAGCGTCGGCCGGCGGAGCGCCCGCGAGCGGGCCGCCTATCTCCTGGCCTTCCTGGACGCGCGCGCCCAGGCGGCGATTGCTTCCCACGGGAAATTCCGGCAGTTGCCGCTGACCCAGCAGCACGTTGCGGATACGCTCGGCCTGTCGCTCGTTCATACCAACAAGACGCTGCGCAAGCTGATGGATCAGGGACTTGTGCGCTGGCTAGACCGCGGCTGCGAAGTGATCGATGCTGAGGGCCTTTATCGCGTAGCCGAATGGCGCCCCCCGGAAGAGGGCGCCAGACCATTCATCTAGGCCGCGGCCGGTCCGGTCGCGGCGGCACGCTATCGCGCCTGCCGGCCCGGGGGCCGAGCACGTCGAGGCTCCGCATCGCCAGGAAACCTAGGCCGCCGGCAATCGCTATGGCGGCAAGCGGACGCGAGCGGACGAGGACCGGAAAGGCGGAAAGCCCCGCCGTGATCATCAGGGCCTTGCTGCTGTTGCTCGTGGCAACCTCGCGCTTGCGCCTCTCGTCGGCACGTGCCATCGCCCCGGTGATGAGGAAGATGACAAGCGCAAGCAGGAGACCGCCGCCCGCGACCGTCAGCAGGGCGCCCACGGGGCCCAGATGCCGGGCGATGGCAAGCGCCGCCGCCGCCACCAGGGCACCATATGCCGTCAACAGGAAGAGCAGCATCAGCGCATAGAGCACGACATTGCGCTGCAGGCGGCGGACGGATGTCGCAACATCGACCGCTGCCAACGATGCCAGGAGCGGCGCCAGTCCCGAAAGCATCAGCGGCGAACCAGCAGGGCGATCAGAAAGCCTACGCCGGCGGCCATGGCGACGGCCTGCAGCGGGTTGGTGCGGATCTTGCCCTCGAGATCGCGCTCCAGCGAAATGGCGTGATCGCGAGCGGCCTCGACCATCTGCATGGAAGCGTCCGCTGCGTCATTGCCGGCCTTCCGGACGCGACTGCGATAGTCGTCGGCCTTCTCGGAGCCAACGCCAGCAACTGTCCGCGCAAGGTTTGCGATATCGTCGCGCAGCTGCTGGAGCTGGGATTCGACATCGTTGCGCGATGCGGAGGAGCCCAGGGGCTCATTGGTTACGTTGACGGGTGCCATCACTTACTCCTGTTATCGTCTCGGCGAAAACATCAATCGACGCAGCGCCCCGTCCGCCCCTAGGGGAACCGACGAGGTAAAGAGGGCTGGGGATGGGAAACCGACCGGTCACCGAAGAATGCCATCAACAGCGAGCCTCCTCGGGCGAACGCAATGGTCGGCGCGCACGGCTCGCCCCTCCGCACTGCAAGCGGTTAATGGCCCGGCACCGATTTTGTTCCAGAAAAGTTTCCGCTAGCGCGAGCGCCGGTCGAGATGATCCCTGAGCCCATCCCCCAGGAGGCTGAAGCCGAGAACCGAGAGGAAGATCGCGAGCCCCGGCAGAAGTGCCAGCCATGGCGCCTGGCCGAGATAGGTCTGCGCATCGGCAAGCATCCGCCCCCAGCTGGGAGCGGGCGGCGCCATGCCGAGCCCCAGGAAGCCGAGGCCGGCCTCCGTCAGGATGGCAAGCCCCAGTTGGATGGTCACCTGGACGATGATCAGTCCGGCAATGTTGGGGAGCACGTGCACGAGCGTGATCTTCCAGTTCGCACGCCCCATGCCGATGGCCGCGCGGACATAAGGAAGCGTCCATATTTGCATCGCCGCCGCAAGCGTCAGGCGTGCGAAGACCGGGATCATGAACACAGCAATCGCGATGATCGCCGTGAACCTCCCCGCACCGATGAAGGCCGCGAGCATCATGGCCGACAGGATCGGCGGGATCGCAAATATGATGTCGCACCCGCGCATCACCGTGGAACTCACCCAGCCACTGCGCGTCGCGACGGCGAGCCCGATGAGCGTTCCGAGGCTCGCGCCGATGGCGACCGCCGCCACCGCGGTGGAGAGCGAGTTCCAGGCGCCCCCCATCAGCATGGAAACCATGTCGCGGCCGAACTGGTCTGTCCCGAGCAAGCCATGTTCCATCGGAGCCTTCAGCCGCGCCGCGATCTGCATCTTGGCGGGAGGCAAGGGTGTCCAGAACAGCGAAAGGAGCGCCACCATCGACAGCGCGGCCGTCAGCACGATCCCTGCAAGCAGGAGTGGCCGGCGAGACAGGACCGTCCTCATCGCTGGACCGTCCGCAATCGGGGATCGAGGACGAGATGCGCGACGTCCGCCACGAAGTTGACCACGATGACCAGCGCCGCAAAGAGCAGGATCACATCCTGCATGACGATGACGTCCCGCTGCGAGAGAGCCTGGAAGGCGAGACGCCCGAGACCGGGAAGATTGAAGACGTTCTCCACCAGGACGGCACCGGCCACGAGGAAGGTGAACTGCAATCCGAGCATGGTCACGATCGGCACGAGCGCCGCCGGAAGCGCGTGCCGCCAGACTGCCGCCCGCTCGCTCAATCCCTTGGCGCGCGCTGTCCTGATATAGTCCTCGGCAAGGACGTCGAGGACCGCCGATCGCGTCACCCGGGTGAGCACCGCGGCCTGCGGCAGCGCCAGTGCCAGCGCGGGCAGGACCAGCGCCTTCACGGCCGCGACGCCACCCTCCCCCCAGCCCGGAAACCCGCCCGCCGGAAACCATCCGAGGTCGGTTGCAAACAGGAGGATCAGCAGCAGCCCGAACCAGAAGGAGGGAACGGCAATCCCCGTGTAGGAAAACAGGCCGATCGCGACATCCACCGGGCCGTTGCGGCTCCGCGCGGCCTGCACTCCGGCGGGGATGGCGATTGCTAGCGATATGAGGATGGCCATGAAAGCCAATGGCAGCGTCACCGCGAGGCGCTCCGCGATCAGCCCCGCGACGGGAACGCCGTAGGTGTAGGAGACCCCGAGATCGCCCACCAGCACGCCGCCGAGCCATGCGAGGTAGCGAACCGGGAGCGGCTGGTCGAGGCCCAGTTCCCTCTGAAGCGCGGCCAGGGTATCGGGGCTCGCGGACGTGCCGAGCATGATCGAGGCGGGATCGCCCGGCAGCAGGTCCATCACGGTGAAGATCAGTACCGAGACGATGAAAAGCGTGAGGATCAGGCCTGCGAAGCGGCGGGCGACAAGGCCGATCATCACTCCTCCCAATAGACCTCCGTCAGCACGTTCGAGGGAATGGACTCGTTCTCCCAAAGGCCCTTGAGCTTGCGGTCCCACACGCCAAGCTTCGGCATCACGAAGAGGTAGAGTGCGGGAACGTCCTCGGCCAGTATTTTCTGCGCCTCGCCATAGAGCGCCGCCTGCTCGCCGGCGTCGCTGGTCTGCTGGACCTTGTCCATGACGTCGTTGAAGGCCGGGTTCCGGTAGTTGAAGTAGTAGGGGTCGCGCGCGTAGATGTCGATATCCATCGGTTCTGCATGGGCGACGATCGTCATGTCGTAATCCGCCGCCTTCAGCACGTCCGACACCCACTTGGCGGGAAACTCGGTGGTCTCGATGTTCATCGTCACGCCGATCTCGGCAAACATGGCCTGCATGATCTGCGAGGTCCGCTGCGCATAGGCCATCTGAGGCGCCTTGATGGTGAAGGTCAGGCCGTCGGCAAAGCCCGCTTCCGCCAGAAGGGCCTTCGCCTTTTCCGGATCGTAGGAATAGGTATCGGTGAGGTCGAGGTAGCCCGAATCATTCGGCGTGTAGTGGCTGCCGATCGGCGTGCCGTAGCCCGACCAGGCGCCCTCGAGGATCAGGTTGCGATCGATCGCCATCATCAACGCCTGACGGACGCGCTTGTCGTTGAAGGGCTTGCGGTCGTTGTTCATGCCGGCCACGACCTTGAGTTCGGTATTGCCGATGACCGTGACCAGGCGCTCGTCGCCGTCGAAGCTGTGCATCAGCTCGGGCGCCCCGAATTCCGGGAAGGCATCCACGTCCCCGGCCTTGAGCGCCGCGGCCTGCGCCTGGGGATCCGGCACGAAGCGGAACGCGACCGTCTCCAGCC
>JAEZHO010000244.1 GCA_023416545.1 Pseudomonadota bacterium | reverse complement strand
CAATCTGGTAGATTTCGTCCTCGATCGCCGCGGCCTTCTGCGCGAGTTCGCCGGACAGCCGGGACAGTATCTGCCGGTCGATGGTGATGCCGCGTTCTTCCATGCGGGCGAGCGTCGAGACCATGGGACGCTCCAGCCGCTCGTAGACCCGCGTCAGGCGGTCGGCGACCAGGCGCGGCTTCAGCACCATCGCCAGCCGGAGCGTAAGATCGGCCTTCTCGGCCGCATAGGCGGAAGCGCGTTCTATCTCGACGAGGTCGAAGCTGACGCCCGATTTGCCGGTTCCGGCAACTTCCTTGAACGACGCAGGCATGTGTCCGAGCCAGCGGTCGGACAGCGATTCGAGACCGTGCCCGCCTTTGCCCGCCTCCAGCACGTAGGACATCAGCATCACGTCGTCGTAGCCGGCGATCTCGATCCCGTGTCGCTTCAGGACCAGGTAGGCGTATTTCAGGTTATGTCCGACCTTGAGGACGGACGGATCCTCCAGAAGCGGCTTCAGCCGCTTCATGACCTCCTGCGGCGTCATCTGGTTTTCCGCCCGGCCATTGCCCAGCAGATCGTTGCTGCCGCTCTGGTGGCCGAAGGGAATGTAGGCGGCGCGGACGTCCAGCCCGGTCGGATTATGGGTATTGTCGGCAATCGCCAGGGACATGCCGACGAGTTCCGCCTGCATGGGGTCGACCGACGTGCCTTCGGCTTCGAAGGCAACCAGTCCCGTTTCCCGTGCAGATCGTATCCAGTCGTCGAGATCCTCCGGATCATCGATGGTGACATAGCGGCTCTTGTCGATCCCTGCGCTCGCGAAGGCGTCCGCACGCGCCTTGGCAAGATCGCCCGGCATGGAAGGCGCATAGATATCCAGCGCCGCGGCCTTGCCGTTGCCACCCGTCACGACGGCACGCCCCGGACTGCCGCTACCGGCATCGAGATCAGGGCCGCGTGCCGCGGCACCCCATTCGACCCTTACCTCGCCCGGCTCGATTGCGCTGGCATCGCAGTCGCAGGCTTCCGCGACGCGGCGCGTCAGGGTCCCGAACTCCATGGCCTTGAGGAAACCGATCAGCTTCGGTCCGTCCTGCGGCTCCAGCACCAGTCCATCTAGGGGAATTTCCAACGGCACGTCGGTGCTGAGCCTGACAAGCCTGCGCGACAACCTGGCCAGTTCGGCATTGGCGACGATGTTCTCACGCCGCTTGACCTGCTTGATCTCCGACGCGCGTTCCAGGAGCGTGTCGAGGTCGCCGAACTCTTCCAGGAGCTGTGCCGCGGTCTTGGGGCCGATGCCGGGAATGCCCGGCACGTTGTCGACGGAATCGCCCACCATGGCCTGCAGGTCGATCATCTTTTCGGGCGGCACGCCCCATTTCTCGATTACCTCGGGAACGCCGATCTGCTTGTCCTTCATGCTGTCGTACATGTGGACATTCGCCGTCACGAGCTGCATCAGGTCCTTGTCGGACGAGATGATCGTGACGTCGGCGCCGACTGCTTCCGCCTGCCTTGCATAGGTGGCGATGATATCGTCGGCCTCGAAGCCTTCGGTCTCGATGCAGGGCAGGTTGAACGCCTTGGTCGCCTGGCGGATCAGGCCGAACTGCGGAACGAGGTCTTCCGGCGGCTCGGACCGGTTCGCCTTGTAGGCGTTGTAGAGATCCTTCCGGAACGTCTTTGCGGAATAGTCGAAGATGACGGCAAAATGCGTCGGCGTTACCCCGACGGAAGTGTCGCGCGCGTCGGTGAGTAGCTTCCACAGCATGTTGCAGAAGCCCGATACCGCCCCGACCGGCAAGCCGTCCGACTTGCGGGTCAGTGGAGGCAGGGCGTGGAAGGCCCGAAAGATGAAGCCGGAGCCGTCGACGAGGAAGAGATGATCGCCTTTTTTCATGGCTATGGAATAGCGTGGGGCACCCGCTCCGTCCATGAAAATCCGGGCATCTTCGCCGCATGCGCGATGTCACCCAAACGTTACCGATTTGTAATTCGGCATTCCCTTGAAAACCCGGATCCCGCTTCTCATCTCCTGGTCACGGCGACTGATCACGCCGCAGTCCGGTAGCTGGCTCGTCCCCCGCCGCGCCGGACCGGGCAAAGGCCTTCCCCCCTCTCCGGGCCTTTGTCCTTTCGTTGAGACCGTCACGGCCGACCCCCTCCCGGCCGTGGCGGTTTTTCTTTTTGGGGCCGCATCGTCGCAGGCCTGGGGAAAGCATGGGCTGCTATCTCCCCCGCAGTTCTTGGCGACAGGGCCCCCGTTCATGGCGTTCGACCGCTCGCATAGCGCAACCTATCTTGCCGGCCAGCTGGCCAAGTGCTTTGCGCGCTCGCTGCAGAGCCGTGCGACCGGGCTCGGCTTTTCCCCCGGCCAGTTTCCCGTTCTCCTCGAGCTGTGGCAGGAAGACGGATTGACGCAGAAGCAGTTGCTCGACCGGCTGGACGTGGAGCAGGCAACGCTCGCCAATACACTTGCGCGGATGGAGCGGGACGGGCTGGTACGCCGCGAGCCGCATCCTCGCGACGGGCGCGCGCAGATCGTCCGTCTGACGGAAAGCGCCCGGGACCTCGAGACAAAGGCCGTCGATGCGGCTGCCGAGGCCGATGCCGCCCTCTTCGCGGGTTTCAGGCAGTTCGAGCGGGAACTGATGCTCGAGTTCATGCGCATGGCGATAGAGAACGGTCGCAAGGCCTCGACCTGACATCCGGGCTCGAAACATAGTGGGCTTTGCAATAAGGTAGCGCCTGTTTTGAAGACAGGATTACCCATGACCGACATCTCCCCCGTCCTCGATCGTGCCGATCACAACATCCACCAGAGCCTGGATCGGCTGTTCCAGCTGGTCCGCATCAAGTCGATCTCGACCGACCCGTCATACAAGGCCGACTGCCGCGCCGCGGCCGACTGGCTGGTGGAGACGCTGACCGACATCGGTTTCGAGGCCTCGATCCGCGAGACCGCCGGGCATCCGATGGTCGTCGCCCATCATGCGGGTGCCATGGATGACGCACCGCATGTACTCTTCTACGGGCATTACGACGTGCAGCCGGTCGACCCGATCGAGCTTTGGGAAGACGATCCATTCGCTCCCTCGCTCAAGGATCTCGGCAACGGTCGCGAGGTGATAACCGGCCGCGGCACCTCCGACGACAAGGGCCAGCTGATGACCTTCGTGGAGGCCTGCCGCGCCTACAAGGAGATCAACGGAAGCCTGCCGCTCCGTGTCACCATCCTGTTCGAAGGCGAAGAGGAATCGGGTTCCCCGTCGCTGAAACCGTTTCTCGAGGCCAATGCCGAGGAACTGAAGGCAGGCGCCGCGCTGGTCTGCGATACGAGCATGTGGGATAGCGACACGCCGGCGATCGCCGCCACACTTCGGGGCCTGGTCGGCGAGGAGATCACAATTTCGGCCGCCGATCGCGACCTGCATTCCGGCCTCTTCGGAGGAGCGGCCGCCAACCCGATCCATATCCTGACGGAGATCCTCGCGGGCCTGCACGACGAGACCGGCCGCGTCACCTTGGAAGGCTTCTACGATGGGGTTGAGGAGACGCCGGCGAACATCAAGGCAAGCTGGGAAACGCTCGGCCGGAGTGCCGAGAATTTCCTCGGCGATGTGGGCCTGTCCGTCCCCGCCGGCGAAAAGGGTCGCTCCGTGCTGGAACTGACCTGGGCGCGTCCGACCTGCGAGGTCAACGGAATCTGGGGCGGCTATACCGGTGAGGGCTTCAAGACGGTGATCGCCGCCAAGGCATCGGCCAAGGTTTCGTTCCGCCTCGTGGGACACCAGGACCCGGCAAAGATACGCGAGAGCTTCCGCGCCTATGTCCGCTCCAGGGTCCCGGCCGACTGCTCCGTAGAGTTTCACGAGCACGGGGGCTCGCCGGCGATCCAGCTGTCCTACGATTCACCGGTGCTGACCAAGGCGAAGAACGCGCTCTCGGACGAATGGGCGAACCCGGCGGTGATCGTCGGCATGGGCGGCTCGATCCCGATCGTCGGCGATTTCCAGAAGATGCTCGGAATGGAGTCCCTGCTCGTGGGCTTCGGCCTCGTCGACGACCGCATTCATTCGCCGAATGAGAAATACGACCTGAAGTCGTTCCACAAGGGCATCCGCTCCTGGGTGCGCATCATGGCCGCACTTGGAGCGCGATAGAAGCGCCGGCGACCCATCTCCCAAACGCAAAAAAGGTCGGGCTACCCCGACCTTTCTGCTTCCCGATTCATTTGGTGCCAGTACATCCGTGGTCACCCAGGAATCGGGGCTGGCATTTCCGGCGCGTCCGCTTCGGCGCTTGCGGCCATGCGCGGCTCTGGCGATCATCATCGCGCGCGCTGGTTAACATTTCGTAAATGACGAGAATGAAGACCGGCAACGCGGTGGCGCGGTTTCCCGCATTTGCTCACTGCGCCGGAAATGCCGACGAGCCCGAATTTGGGCATTCGTCGGCCTGTTTGCAATGGCAAAACAAAAAAGGCCGGACGGAGCCGGCCTTTTCCTTAAGAGCTCAAAGCCCTATCAGGCTGCCTGGAGCTGGTCAGCCGCGACCTTGCCGGAACGGCGGTCGGTAACCAGTTCGTAGGAAAGCTTCTGGCCGTCGTTGAGCGAGCTCATGCCGGCGCGCTCGACAGCGGAAATGTGGACGAAAACGTCGGCGCTGCCGTCATCCGGCTGGATGAAGCCATAGCCCTTGGTTGCGTTGAACCACTTTACAGTACCGGTAGCCATATCGTTGCCTTTCTAATGCAAATATCGGCGATGTTCCGGCCAGGCCGGAACGGGGAAGTTCGTATTTGCAGAAAGATCGTCGAGAGCACCGGGGCGCTTAGAGCAGGCTTATCAAACAAATAGCGACGCGAAGGAAATAGAAGCGGGACCCTATCCTGTCAAGAATGAGCGTCGAGCGACTACCCCAGCAAAGCAGAAAACCCGGCGCGGGAGGAGGAGCGCCGGGTTTCCAAAACTGACCAGCAACTGGGAGGAGGAGGTGTTGCCGGTCCCATCGAAGAACACTGGGAGGAGGAGTGCGTCCTTCGATGTCTTGACTATACACCGCCCCGCCACGGGGACCAGTTAATTTTTCGCAGTGCAGCATTGCACTCTCTGCATAACCGGTTCCTCGCTTGCCACAAAGATGGCGAAAATCTATTCATTCGCCATGACCATAGACACAGTCCGCACATTCCTCTCCCTCCATGCGCCCGACATAGAGGTCCTCGTCACAGCCGAAAGCTCCGCCACCGTCGCGCTTGCAGCGTCGGCCCACGGGGTCGAGCCGGTCCAGATCGCAAAGACGATCGGGGTTCAGGCAGGGCCACGTCCAGTCCTTATCGTCATGGCAGGCACCGCGCGCCTCGACAACAGGAAGTTCCGCGATCACTTCGGCGCCAAGCCGCGCATGCTCGGTGGGGAAGACGTGACGGCACTGACAGGCCATCCCGTCGGGGGCGTATGTCCTTTCGGGCTGGCCTTGGACATTCCCGTCTTCTGCGACGTGTCGCTGCGGGCCTTGCCGGAAGTGATCCCGGCTGCCGGCGCAGCGAACTCAGCGGTTCGCATATCGCCGGAGCGGATGGCGGAACTGACCGGCGCCACCTGGGTGGACGTCTGCCAGACGGCCTGAGGTTACGGCACCGTCAGTAGTAGCGACGATACCAGGGACTGCGATTTTCCACCGACTGGGTCCCGACGAGATAGCCGATTGCGAAGCCGATGGCTCCTACGAGCGTGAACAGCGTCGTCGCGGTGGCGGGGTGCTCGCGAATGGCGCCGGCGACGGAGCTTGCTTCCTCCTGCACGTAGGAGGCCGCATTTCCGGCGCGCTCCGCAAGGCGCTTCTTCAAGGTGGCGATTTCACTCCTGAGGCCGGCGATCTCTTCGCCGATCCTGTCGTTCCGATCCCGATCGGCTTCGCCCATCGGATTTCCGCTTCCTACCGTATCGACCATGCAAGCCTCCATCGTTGATCGTGCGCCCGGTCAACTTGTGGCGTTGCGATAGGTTCCCTCAGGGGTGCAAGGGCAGGCTCAGGCGTCCCGGCTTTCGGCAAGGATATGCGCCAGCGATTCCAGTTTCTCCTGCTCGCTCAGCCCCTTTTGCATCGAATGGACGAGAATCAGGGCAAGCGCCTCCCCGTCCGGGCTCGACTTGCTGATCTGGTGTTCGTCGCATGCCTGGTCGAAGACCTTCTGCAACATGCTCAGCTGGTCCGGCCCTACCGGATTGCGAACCGTTTGTGTCGGCACACCAACCTCCCCTGCCGTCGCGGCCATTTGGTGAATCTGCACCCCTCGTTTCCAAGGCGGATTGATTGCATAAACTTTGTCTTTATGAAGGCGAGCTTGCGCAGGGGTTGCAGGAAGCTGCCCGGGGCCACGTCAGCGAGCAGGAAGACGGGCGTCGCAGGAGAGACCCATCCGCGTAGACAGGGGGCTCGATCAGGCTGCCCCGGCCGGGTCCCCGATCGGCAGAAGCGCGGGGTCGAGGTTCGGATCCTGCGGATTTTTCGTGTCGCCCGGATCCTGCACCGGGGTCAGGGGTGGCTCGCCCTGCGTCCTGTCCGGAATGCCCGGAGTCGAGGTCGGCCCGCGGGGAGTTTCGGGCGACGGAGCAGGAATCGGATCTCTGTTCGGCATGGCACACTCCTCAGGTGATTCAGGAACGCAACGGAGCAATTGCCACATTGTTCCGCCTCGCCGCGCGAAGTCGGGGGCTGCGTTCCGGTTAACGCCCCCTTAAATCGCCGCATTTAAAGTCCAGCGGATTGCGCGGGCGATGTGCAACCGCCGGTCGCGGCCGGCTGA
>JAEZHO010000403.1 GCA_023416545.1 Pseudomonadota bacterium | reverse complement strand
TCGACGCTTCCGTTGGAGAGGCGGGTGATGCGCTCGGGATTGATGAGGGCGTAGTAGAGCCCGCCGAGCAGGAACTGGCCGCGCCACACGAGGCTTTCGAGCGGCGCGCCGGGGAGGCACTCCGCCAGGGCCTCGATGAAGGTCCGGCTGGTCTCGTCGAAGGCGTCGGCGATGATCGCCTGCGCGTCGGGATTTCCTTCCGCCGAAAGGACCGCGCGCATGCGGGTGAACTCCGCCCCGCCGCCGTCGCCCTCCAAGGACGAGATGAAGGCCGGCACCACGTAGGCCCGCAGGATTGCCGTCAGCCGCTGGTCGGGATCGCTGATTCGCCGAGCCTCGCCGAGAAGCTCCAGGCGCCGCGCATTCATGGGGTGGGTGTGCCGCTGGTAGATTTCCCGCAGCAGGTTTGCCTTCGAACCGAAGTGATAGGTCAGGCTCCCGACATTGACGCCCGCGGCCTTGGCGACGTCGCGCAGGGAAACGGCGTTGTAGCCGCTGCGGGAGAACAGGGTGGCGGCGTTTCGCAGCAGGGCTTCTTTTACGTTTGATCGCATTATTTGTACACTTGTCCAAATTGGTTGGTCGGTCAATGGAGAAAGTGAAGGGTTGTCTCAATATCCCCGCCGGGCGAGCGGGCCGGGGTGCGGGTCTGACGCGCGGGCCGCCGCGTTAACCATAGGCGCGGGTTTGCGTTGCCCTTGCCGGCCAGTGGCCTAAGTTGGGATTAACGCAATGTTAACCATGGACGAGTCGAGCCGTTGCTGCAGGGCACCCTTTTTCCGGAACGCGCATTGCTGGGCATCATGACGATGTTCTTCGCGGTGCTGGCGCTGAATATCGCCGTTCCGGCGGTCCTGCTCAGCGTCATGGCTTTGCTGAGATGGCTGCCGACGGTGGAGTTCCACCTGTCGCAGCCCGGAAGGAAGGCTGCATGAAGTGGTTCCTGATTCTATGGGGCGGACCGATCCTGCTGCTCGGCAGCTGGTATGGGCTCTCCTACAATGACATGAGCTTCGGCTTCTTCATGCTGACGCGCGAGACGCATGACCTGGTGTTCGAGGTCTACAGCAATGTGCTTGGTATTCCGGCCGCGGATATCCCGCCGCTGGTCGCCCGCGCCATCGTCGTCGACAGCCTTATCGTCTTTGCGATCATCGCCTTCCGTCGACGCAGGAAGATTGCCGCCTGGTGGCGTGCGCGTCAGGAGGCGTCGGCGTCAGCCGCCCTGCGCAGCGACGAAAGTCTGTCCAGCGCGCCCTGAAGGATGAAGCTCGCCGCCGCCGAATCGATGCGTTCGGCGCGCTTCGCCCGCGAGACATCCATTTCCAGCAGCGCCCGCTCCGCCGCCACGGTGGACAGTCGTTCGTCCCAGAAGACGAAGGGGAGGGTGGTCTTTTCTGCCATGGAGCGCACGAAGGCGCGCGTTGCCTGGACCCTGGGGCCGACCGATCCGTCCATGTTCATGGGCAGGCCGATGATGAAGCCGGCGACCTTCTCCTTTTCCGCGAACGCCAGCAGCAGTTCCGCGTCCCTGGTGAACTTGCTGCGCTTCAGCACGGGCCGCGGGGTGGCGAAGCGACGGCCGAGGTCGGACATGGCGATCCCGATCGTCTTTGTGCCGAGATCGAGGCCTGCGATCGCCTGACCGGTCTGCAGCGTCTCGGCCAGTTCCTCGATCGTCAGCACTGTCATCCGTTTTTCTTCCTTCGCGCAGAAACAGGCGTGGTACCGCTTCCATTTGGGTGGGGGTGGGATATCTCTTTAGCATTTCCGCCAGCATTCGCATCACCTACGAGGAGACTTTCATGAAGATCACCTGGCTCGGCCATTCCGCTTTCCGCCTCGAAACGGCAACGGCCAAGATCCTGATCGACCCCTTCTTCACCGGCAATCCCGGTTTCGCCGGTCTCGATGCCCATGATGCGGCAGAGGGCGTGACGCATATCCTCTTGACCCACGGTCATGGCGACCATGTCGGCGACACCGTTTCCCTGGCGAAGGAAACCGGCGCCATCGTGCTTGCCAATGCCGACCTCGCCGGATGGCTTTCCAAGAAGGGCGTTGCGAAGATCGACATGGGAAATACCGGCGGCACGGTCTCCTTCGACGGCTTCACCGTCACCTTCACGCAGGCCCAGCATTCGTCCGCGCAGATCACCGAGGACGGGGTCTCGCATTCCCTGGGCAGCGCCAACGGGCTGATGCTGCATTTCGACGACGAGCCCTCGCTGCTTCACATGGGCGATACCGATATCTTCACCGACATGGGGCTGATCAACGAACTGCACCAGCCGGATATCGGCCTGGTGCCGATCGGCGACCGGTTCACCATGGGCGGCGCCGTCGCCGCGCTCGCCTGCCAGCGCTTCTTCGACTTCAAGCACGCCATTCCCTGCCACTACGGCTCCTTCCCGATCATCGACCAGACGGCGGATAAATTCGTCAAGGGAATGGAGGGGACGCGGACCCGGGTGGAGGTGCCGGCACCCGGCACCGTGCTGAGCTTCTGATTATCCGCTTCCCCGTTGCGAACGGCGGACGTGGCCATTATAGCGGTAGGAAATTCTTGCCCGGAGTCATGCCATGTCCGTCGATCTCGCCACCGTCAAGCGCGTCGCGCGCCTTGCCCGCATCGCTGTCAGCGAAGACGAGGCCGAGCGCATGGTGGGTGAATTGAACGGCATCCTGGGCTTCGTCGAGCAACTCGGCGAAGTGGACGTTTCGGGCGTCGAGCCCATGACATCGGTCACCCCCATGGTCATGCGCAAGCGCGCCGACGAGGTCACCGACGGCGGCAAGGCCGACGACATCGTCGCCAACGCCCCGGCGACCGACCGCAATTTCTTCCTCGTGCCGAAGGTCGTCGAGTAACGGCGTCCGCCGTTTTCCGACAATTCCCGACACACCGCTGAGCGAATAATCACATGACCGAACTTACCAGCCTGACCATTGCCGAAGCCCGCGAGAAGCTGAAGTCCAGGCACATCAAGGCCGTGGAACTCACCCAGGCCTATCTCGACGCGATCTCGGCCGCCAACGAGGCGCTCAATGCCTATATCACGGTGACGCCGGAGAAGGCGCTCGACATGGCGAAGGCCTCCGACGAGCGTCTCGCCGCCGGCAAGGCCGGTGCGCTCGAGGGTATCCCGCTCGGCATCAAGGACCTGTTCGGCACCCGCGACGTCCACACCCAGGCATGCTCCCACATCCTCGACGGCTTCCGTCCGAAATACGAATCGACCGTGACCCAGAACCTCTGGGATGACGGTGCGGTCATGCTCGGCAAGCTCAACATGGACGAGTTCGCCATGGGCTCGTCCAACGAAACCTCCTATTACGGTCCGGTCATCAACCCCTGGCGTTCCGAAGGCTCCAACCAGCAGCTCGTACCGGGCGGTTCGTCCGGCGGTTCGGCCGCTGCCGTCGCCGCGCATCTGTGCGCCGGCGCGACCGCCACCGATACGGGCGGCTCGATCCGCCAGCCGGCCGCGTTCACCGGCACGGTCGGTATCAAGCCGACCTATGGCCGCTGCTCCCGCTGGGGCGTCGTCGCCTTCGCCTCGTCGCTCGACCAGGCAGGACCGATCGCCCGCGATGTGCGCGATGCCGCCATTCTCCTGAAGTCCATGGCAAGCGTCGATGCGAAGGACACGACCTCGGTCGACCTGCCGGTTCCCGACTACGAGGCCTCGCTCGGCCAGTCGGTCAAGGGCATGCGGATCGGCATCCCGAAGGAATACCG
This sequence comes from Pseudomonadota bacterium, assembly GCA_023416545.1. Lineage (GTDB taxonomy): Bacteria > Pseudomonadota > Alphaproteobacteria > Rhizobiales > Rhizobiaceae > Neorhizobium. The sequence goes on along the minus strand of JAEZHO010000403.1, from coordinate 2,968 downwards.
CGTCGAGGGCATGCCCGAGGAGATCGAGGCGCTCTGGCAGCAGGGCATCGCCTGGCTGAAGGACGCCGGTGCCGAAATCGTCGACATCAGCCTGCCGCACACGAAATACGCGCTGCCCGCCTATTACATCGTCGCGCCCGCGGAAGCCTCCTCCAACCTCGCGCGCTATGATGGCGTCCGCTACGGCCTGCGGGTCGACGGCAAGGACATCGTCGACATGTACGAGAAGACGCGCGCCGCCGGCTTCGGCCAGGAAGTCAAGCGCCGCATCATGATCGGCACCTACGTGCTGTCGGCCGGCTATTACGACGCCTACTACCTGCAGGCGCAGAAGGTCCGCACGCTCATCAAGCGCGACTTCGAGCAGGTCTTCGACGCCGGCGTCGATGCGCTCCTGACGCCCGCGACCCCGTCCTCCGCATTCGGCGTCGCCGACGAGGCGCTCGCGGCCGATCCGGTCAAGATGTACCTCAACGACATCTTTACCGTGACGGTGAACATGGCGGGCCTCCCCGGCATCGCCGTCCCCGCCGGCCTCGACCACAAGGGCCTGCCGCTCGGCCTGCAGCTGATCGGCAAGCCCTTCGAGGAAGAGACCCTGTTCCGGACGGCGCACGTCATCGAACAGGCCGCCGGCCGCTTCACGCCGAAGAAGTGGTGGTAGGGTCCGGCGGCGAGACCTGCACGTACCGCGTTGGCACTTGGCAAAACGCCAGACTCAGTGGTCTACTGTGAAAAACAGGGGCTGCCATGGCGAGCATTCGCAACGCGCGTGAGGACGAGACCGGGACACTGAGCGAGATCGGCCTGCGCGCCTGGGAAAAGGCGATGCTGAATGTCGGCGAGATGGCCGGCATCCGTGACAATGCCCGCATGGCTTTCGAGAACTTCACGCGGTCCGCCTGGCTTACGATCACCGTGATCGAGCAGGGCGGCGCGATAGCCGGCTGGGCGGCCCGCGAAAAGCTCGACGAACTGATCAGCGACTTCTGGATCGACCCTCCCTTCCAGCGCCAGGGGCACGGTAGCGCCCTCCTGTCGGCGATCGAGGCGGATATCGTGCGCCAGGGCTTCGACACGGCCCGCGTCGAGACCCATGCCCGCAACGAGGAGGCCGTCAGCTTCTTCGAGAAGCACGGCTACCGCATCAACTGGCTCTCGGCCACCTATTCCCCCAAGCTCGACCGCGAGGTGCAGTCGGTCGGTCTCTCCAAGGTCCTCGTGGAGGAGGTCGCGGAATCCTATGGCCCGGCCTACTGATGGTCTTCGGGGAGGCTGAGCATGGCGGCGATCGTGCCCTCCGGCGCCAGGAGCCATATCCCGGCAAGGAAGGTGACGAGAACGACGTGAAGCGAGGCGATCAGCGCCAGGATGGTCCGGAACGGCTCCTTGCGCGTCTTGTGGCGCAGCACGCGCTGCGCCGTGATCGCGCCGAAACTGCCGCCGATGAATGCCAGCACCAGCAGGGTGCTCTCCCGCACGCGCCGTTCGCCGGCGATCGCCGCCTGCTTGTCCCACCGGTAGATGCAGAACACGACGAGGTTGAGAAGCAGGTAGATCAGAACGGCTGCGGCGAGGTGTTCGGGTTGCATATCCGAAGCCTGGCACCCTGCGGTTAAATTTACCCCAAGAGTGGCACGGATGTTTTATGTCCGGAAGGGGTCGCGCGCTTGCGCCACCGCGCCATTTGCTCTACCTCACGGAGAACCCCAACAAGACGATTTCAAGAGCATTCCATGACCATTGTCGATGTCCGCACGCCCGATCCGAAGCGTCTCATTCCCGGTGCCACCGGCGACTGGGAGGTGATCATCGGCATGGAGGTGCATGCGCAGGTCCTGTCGAAGTCGAAGCTCTTCTCGGGCGCTTCGACCGAATTCGGCAACGACCCCAACGCAAACGTGTCGCTCGTCGATGCGGCCATGCCCGGAATGCTGCCGGTCATCAACGAGGAATGCGTCCGCCAGGCGGTGCGTACGGGTCTCGGCCTGAAGGCGAAGATCAACAATCGCTCCCTCTTCGACCGCAAGAACTATTTCTATCCCGACCTTCCGCAGGGCTACCAGATCTCGCAGTTCAAGGACCCGATCGTCGGCGAGGGCATCATCACCATCTCGCTCGGTCCCGACCGGCAGGGCAATTTCGAGGATGTGGAGATCGGCATCGAGCGCCTGCATCTGGAGCAGGATGCCGGCAAGTCGATGCACGACCAGCATCCGACCATGTCCTTCGTCGACCTCAACCGCTCCGGCGTCGCGCTGATGGAGATCGTCTCCAAGCCCGACATGCGGTCTTCGGACGAGGCCAAGGCCTACATGACGAAGCTGCGCTCGATCGTCCGCTATCTCGGCACCTGCGACGGCAACATGGACGAGGGCTCGATGCGTGCCGACGTCAACGTTTCCGTGCGCCGCCCGGGCGAGCCCTTCGGGACGCGCTGCGAGATCAAGAACGTCAACTCCATCCGCTTCATCGGCCAGGCGATCGAGTACGAGGCCCGCCGCCAGATCGGCATCCTCGAGGACGGCGGCACGATCGACCAGGAGACCCGCCTCTTCGATCCCGGCAAGGGCGAGACCCGCTCCATGCGGTCGAAGGAAGAGGCGCATGACTACCGCTACTTCCCCGATCCGGACCTGCTGCCGCTGGAGTTCGACGACGCCTTCGTCGAGGAACTGAAGCGGGACCTTCCCGAACTGCCGGACGACAAGAAGGACCGCTTCGTGCGCGAGCTGGGGCTCTCGGTCTACGACGCCTCGGTGCTGGTTTCGGAAAAGGCGATCGCCGACTATTTCGAGGCCGTTGCCGCAGGTCGCGACGGCAAGACGGCCGCGAACTGGGTTATCAACGACTTGCTTGGCGCCTTGAACAAAGCCGGCAAAGGCATTGAAGAGACTCCCGTTTCTCCCGATCAGCTGGGCGGCATCATCGACCTCATCAAGGCCGAGACGATCTCCGGCAAGATCGC
>JAEZHO010000202.1 GCA_023416545.1 Pseudomonadota bacterium | reverse complement strand
AGAAGCGCATGCGCCGTCAGCTGCCGATGGAAATACCGGCAGTGCCGATCGGTCCAGTCGATCATCGGGGCGACCGCGAAGATCTTGCGGCCGGTCTTCAGCGCCTCTGCATACATGGCAAACCTTTCATTGACCGCAGCTCATACATGAAGCGCCTCGCCTTCGCCAGTTTTGCCGAAGCGCCGCTGCCGTTAGGATAGGAGGGAATCGCCCCGGCCGAGCGCCACGGGGTCATCAGAACGGGGAGGAGATTATCATGCCGCTTTACGCCCTAGGGCCAACCCAGCCGAAAACCCCTGCCCCCGACCGTTACTGGATCGCGCCGACGGCGACCGTCATCGGCGATGTCCATATCGGTGAGGATGTCGGCATATGGTTCGGAGCGGTGCTGCGCGGCGACAACGAACCGATCCTGCTCGGCGACGGCACCAATATCCAGGAAGGCGTGATGATCCACAACGACAAGGGCTTCCCGGTCGCGATCGGTGCCGGCTGCACCATCGGCCACCATGCCATCATCCATGGCTGCACCATAGGCGAAAACTCGCTCGTCGGCATGGGCGCGACCATCCTCAACGGCGCGAGGATCGGCAATAACTGCCTTGTCGGCGCCAATGCCCTCGTCACCGAGGGCAAGGAATTCCCGGACAATTCGCTGATCGTCGGCTCGCCGGCCAAGGTTGTCCGTACCCTCGACGAGGCGGCCGTGGCGTCGCTCCGGAAATCGGCCGCCCATTATGTCGACCGCTGGAAGCTCTACGCCCGGGACCTGCGCCCGCTCTGATATCGGCGGGCTCGCAAGGCTTACTTGATCTTCAGGAGATGGATCTTGCCGGCCATCGTGATGGCGTGCGGGGATTCTTCCGGCGCCAGCGCGCCATCCAGCGGCTTCACCAGTCCGTGCTCGCGCAGTTCCGCCAGAGTGGCCGTCGTCAGCGACTTGATCTTCTGCGGCCGCTCCTTGAAGCGGTCGTTCCTCGCGTAGGTCACCTGCGCATTGAGGTGGGTCCACTTTTTGCCTTCCTGCGGATGGACGTCGCCGTCCTTCACGAGCTTCAGTCCACGGATCTGGGTCGGCGTCAGTTCGATCATTCTTTTTGTCTTTCGTGTCGGGGATAGGGAAGGCAGAGACTGCCTTCAATTCTTGGACTGGCGAGCCTTGCGGGCCGCGTAGCGACGGTCGCGCTCTGCCTTGCGGGCAGCTTCGTCGGCGATCACGCGGGCGACGCGATCGGCTACCTCGGCCTGCCGGGCTTCGGCTCCGGCCCGTTCCTCTGCTTCGGCGGCGGCGGCCAGTGCAGCCACTTCGGCCAGTTCGCGCTCGCGTTCGGCAGCCTTCTGCGCCTCACGTTCTGCGCGCCGAGCCTCCCGGGCCAGGCTCACCGCCTCGCGGGCAGCGAGCTTCTCGCGCATTTCGGGATCTGTCGGCTTTGGCGCGGATGCGAACTTGGCCAGAAGCTGGCGCTTTGCATCTGCCGCGGCGGTGCGCCGCTCGGCAAAACCGTTATCTCTCGGATGTTTCAATCGTTGATCCTCCTGATTGTCATCTGGGTTGTCGATGGCTTGCGCCTGGCCCGGTGGTCCGGAGTGACCTTGGCCGGAAACGGAAAAAGGCCAGACGCAGCGCCCAGCCTTCTTGAACGTCTTGCCGCAATGCCAGTACATCCGTGGTCATTGGCGGCTGAAAACGTCAGGCAGCGCGAAGCTGTCCTGCGGACATCTTGCCCGACTTGTGATCGCGCTCAAGTTCAAAACCGAGCTTCTGGCCCTCGACGATCGAGCCCATGCCGGCGCGTTCTACGGCCGAGATGTGGACGAATACGTCGGCGCTGCCGTCGTCCGGCTGAATGAAGCCGAAGCCCTTGGTGGAGTTGAACCATTTTACTGTGCCAGTGGTCATAACGAACCCTTTCTTAGCAACGAGAATAACCACCGGACGACGCCCGGCGGGGTTTCGATCTTTGAGAGAGGGAATTTCGTCAAGAAACGCGCCAGGCGCGGAAAACAACAAATATCGGCAAACAAACCATCGATGTCTCTCTATAGGCGAGAACGGCCGGGCGGTCAACTTTTGGTACGGAGGGAAAAGGATCACCGCCCAAAGCCGAGCATTTCCGGGCTGCCCGCATCACCTGCGGCTGGCCCGGAACCGATACGCAGTGCCCAGGATCAATGATCAGGCGGCGCAGGCCTGGCAGAGGCCGCGAATCTCGATGGTCGTCTTTGCGGGCCTGAAGTTGCGCTGCCTGGCCCAGTCCTCGAGCCGGTGATCGACCGCGTGGTCGTGGAATTCGACCACATGCCCGCAGCTGTCGCAGATCGCGAACGCCACGGTCCCATGGCCATGGCCGCCGCAGCACTCCTTTTCCTGGTGCGCGCAAGCCACGAAGGCGTTGAGGCTTTCGAGCCGGAGCACCATGCCGCGCTCCAAGAGCTTGTCGAGCGCACGGTAGACCTGGAGCGGCGCGCGGAAGCCCTGGTCCCTCAGCTTGTCGAGGATCGTATATGCGCTGAGCGGCGCGTCTGATTTCGACAGGACGTCGAAGACCAGCGTCTGGTTCTTGGTCAGGGCGGCAGCGGTCATGGGCGCATTCCTCTGGTGGCGCTGTCGGTCCCGGCGCGTCTGAGCGGCAACAGGCTGACGATGAAGAGCAGCAGCGCTGCGAC
>JAEZHO010000174.1 GCA_023416545.1 Pseudomonadota bacterium | reverse complement strand
GTGCCGACGGCGACGCCGACATGGCAGTAGTTCTTGTAGATGATGTCGGTGCCGTCGATCTCGGCATTGACCGCCGGCAGTTCCTTCAGCGCATGCGTCACGGCCTTGGTGAAGAAGCCCATGAAGCCGAGCTTCACGCCATGCTTCTTCTCGAAAATGTCCTTGTAGCGGTTGCGCAGGTCCATCACCGCCTTCATGTCCACCTCGTTATAGGTGGTCAGCATGGCGGCCGTGTTCTGCGCGTCCTTGAGGCGGCGCGCGATCGTCTGGCGCAGGCGGGTCATCTTGACCCGCTCCTCGCGAACCGCGTCCTCGGTCGTGGAGGGTGCACGGACAGCCTTCGGGGTCTCGGCGGACGCTGCCGGGGCGGATACGCCCTTGGCGACGGCGGCGATTACGTCGCCCTTGAGGACCTGGCCGCGCTTGCCGGAACCTTCCACCTGGTCGGCGGACAGGTTGTTTTCAGAGAGCATCTTGGCGGCGGCGGGGGCGGCCGGCATGTCGGAGGAACCCTTGGCGACAGGGTCGGCGACCTTTGCGGGCGCAGCTTCCGCAGCCTTGGCGAGTGCCTCGGCCTTGGCCGGAGCAGCCGGTGCGGCACCAGCAGCGCCTTCCGCGATCTGTCCAAGGAGCGCGTCGAGCCCGACGGTCTCGCCATTCTGCGCGACGATCTCCGTCAGCACGCCGGATGCCGGTGCAGGAACCTCGACGGTAACCTTGTCCGTCTCGAGTTCGACCAGCGGCTCGTCCGCGTTGACGGTATCGCCGACTTTCTTGAACCAGGTGCCGACAGTTGCCTCGCTGACGGACTCGCCGAGGGTAGGGACGCGGATTTCGGTGGCCATGGACTGTTTCCGTTTTCTCTAGAATGTCGATCTTGTCGCTGGCGGCAGATCAGCCGCCGAGCGCGTCTTCGAGGAATGCTTCGAGCTGGGCGAGGTGCTTCGACATCAGGCCCGTGGCCGGCGATGCCGCGGCCGGGCGGCCAGTGTAGCGCACCCGCTGGTACTTGGCATCGATATGCGCCAGCACCCACTCCAGGTAGGGGTCGATGAACGACCAGGCGCCCATGTTCTTCGGCTCTTCCTGGCACCATACCATTTCCGCGTTGCGGAAGCGGGAGAGCTCGTTGATCAGGGCCTTTGCCGGGAACGGGTAGAGCTGTTCCACGCGCAGCAGGTAGATGTCGTCGATGCCCCGCTTTTCGCGCTCTTCCAGAAGGTCGTAGTAGACCTTGCCGGTGCACATGACGACGCGGCGGATCTTGGCATCCTTCTGCAGCTTGATCGGACCGTCCTTGATGACCTCCGCATCGTCCCACAGCAGGCGATGGAAGGCGGTCTCGCCGGCCATTTCCGCAAGCGTGGACGTTGCCCGCTTGTGGCGCAGAAGCGACTTCGGCGTCATCAGGATCAGCGGCTTGCGGAAGTCGCGCTTCACCTGCCGGCGCAGGATGTGGAAGTAGTTGGCCGGCGTCGTGCAGTTGGCGACCTGCATGTTGTCTTCCGCGCAAAGCTGCAGGAAGCGTTCCAGGCGGGCCGACGAGTGCTCCGGACCCTGTCCTTCGTAGCCATGCGGCAGGAGGCAGACGAGGCCGGACATGCGCAGCCACTTGCGTTCACCCGACGAGATGAACTGGTCGAACACGACCTGCGCACCGTTGGCGAAGTCGCCGAACTGCGCTTCCCACAGTGTCAGCGCGTTCGGGCGGGCGAGCGAGTAGCCGTATTCGAAGCCGAGTACTGCTTCTTCCGAAAGCATCGAGTTGATGACCTCGTAGCGGGCCTGGGTCGGCGACAGGTTCGCAAGCGGAATGTAGCGCTCTTCGCTCTCCTGGTCGTAGAGGACGGAGTGGCGCTGCGAGAAGGTCCCGCGTTCGCAATCCTGTCCCGACAGACGGATCTTCGTGCCTTCGACCGCCAGCGATCCGAAGGCCAGAGCCTCGGCCATCGCCCAGTCGATACCCTCGCCCGTCTCGATCATCTGGGCGCGGTTTTCCATGAAGCGCTTGATCGTGCGGTGGGCATTGAAGCCTTCCGGAATGGTCGACAGCTTGCGGCCGATCTCCTTCAGCTGCTTCATCGGAACGGCGGTCTTGCCCCGACGCTGCTCGTCGGCATTGTCGGCGGAGCGGAGCCCCGACCATACGCCGTCCAGCCAGTCGGCCTTGTTCGGCTTGTAGGTCTGGCCTGCCTCGAACTCCTGCTCAAGATGGGCGCGCCAGTCGGCCTTCATCTTCTCGAACTCGCCTTCGTTGATCAGGCTTTCGGCGATAAGGCGATCGGCATAGAGCCGCGCAACCGTCTTGTGGGAGCGGATGACCTTGTACATCTTCGGCTGCGTGAACGCGGGCTCGTCGCCCTCGTTATGGCCGAAGCGGCGATAGCAGAACATGTCGATCACGACCGGCTTGTGGAACTTCATCCGGTATTCGGTGGCGATCTTGGCGGCGTAGACGACCGATTCCGGGTCGTCGCCGTTCACGTGGAAGATCGGCGCCTCGATCATCTTGGCGACGTCCGACGGATAAGGCGACGAACGCGAGAAGCCCGGATTGGTCGTGAAGCCGATCTGGTTGTTGATGATGAAGTGGATCATGCCGGCGACCCGGTGACCGCGCAGGCCCGAAAGCCCGAGGATCTCCGCGACGACGCCCTGGCCCGCAAAGGCCGCATCGCCGTGCAGCAGCAGCGGCAGGACCTTGGCGCGCTCCTCGAGCGGGATGATGCCGTCCTTGTCGAAGGTCTTGGCCAGCATGTCCTGCTTGGCGCGGGCCTTGCCCATGACGACCGGGTCGACGATCTCGAGGTGAGACGGGTTGGCCGTCAGCGACAGGTGAACCTTGTTGCCGTCGAACTCGCGGTCGGAGGACGCACCGAGGTGGTACTTGACGTCACCGGAGCCCTCGACGTCGTCGGGCTTGAACGAGCCGCCCTTGAACTCATGGAAGACCGCGCGATGCGGCTTGCCCATGACGTTGGTCAGCACGTTGAGGCGGCCGCGGTGGGCCATGCCCAGCACGATCTCCTGCATGCCTTCCTGGCCGCCGCGCTTGATGATCTGCTCCAGCGCCGGGATGAGCGATTCACTGCCGTCCAGGCCGAAGCGCTTCGTGCCCTTGAACCGGACATCCAGGAACTGCTCGTAGCCTTCGGCCTCGACGAGCTTGTGCAGGATCGCCTTCTTGCCGTTGGGGGTGAATTCGACGCCCTTGTCGGGACCTTCGATCCGCTCCTGGATCCACTGCTTCTCCTCGGGGTTGGAGATGTGCATGAACTCGACGCCCATGGTCGAGCAGTAGGTCCGCTTAAGGATGTCGAGCATCTCGGGAATGGTCGCGTATTCCAGCCCGAGCACGTTGTCGATGAAGATCTTACGGTCGTAGTCCGCTTCCGTGAAGCCGTAGGCGCTGGGCGAAAGCTCGTTATAGTCCTCGACCGGTGCGGCCAGTCCGAGTGGATCGAGATTGGCATGCAGGTGGCCGCGCATGCGATAGGCGCGGATCATCATGATGGCGCGGACGGAATCGCGCGTCGCCTGCAGGATGTCGGCTTCGTTGACGGCCGTGCCGGTTGCGGCGGCGGCAGCCTCGGCCTTCGCCTTCACCTTGGTCTCGATCGCCTTTTCGACGATCGGCCAATTGCCGTCGAGCGCCGATACGAGATCGCCGCCCGGCGTCACCGGCCAGTTTCGCCGCTGCCAGGAAGCGCCTGCGGCAGCCTTCTTCACATCCTCCGGATTGTCGGCGAGCGCCTTGAAGAAGGACTGCCATTCCGGCCTTACGGAATTGGGGTCTTCCTCATACCGGGCATAGAGCTGCTCGATATAGGAGGCGTTGGCGCCGTCCAGGAAGGAGGTGATGAGAAACTGCTCGTTGGCTTCTTGCCGTGCCATGGTTCTTCTGCGGACGCCGCGTCCGCCTCCTGACGTAATTGAGGGCCGGAGACTGGGCGCCGGCCACCGCCATCAAACTGCAATCGCCGGCGCAGGCCGGCATAGCGCGTCTACCGACGCTAGGCCGGACTGGCGGCGCGTGTTCGTCGCCAGCCCGAAGCGTGTCCGATGCGGTTGACGCATCGGTATGTGGTCTCAGCCCTTGAGGACTTCAACCAGTGTCTTGCCGAGGCGCGCCGGGGAAGGCGAAACCCGGATCCCGGCCGCTTCCATGGCCGCGATCTTCGATTCCGCATCGCCCTTGCCGCCGGAAACGACGGCGCCCGCATGGCCCATCGTGCGTCCCTTCGGGGCCGTACGACCGGCAATGAAGCCTGCCATCGGCTTCTTGCGGCCTTTCTTGGCCTCGTCGATCAGGAACTGAGCCGCATCCTCTTCGGCCGAACCGCCGATTTCGCCGATCATGATGATCGAGGTCGTCGCGTCGTCCGCGAGGAACATTTCCAAGACGTCGATGAACTCGGTGCCCTTGACCGGGTCGCCGCCGATGCCGACGGCCGTCGTCTGACCGAGGCCTTCGTTCGAGGTCTGGAACACGGCTTCATAGGTAAGCGTGCCCGAACGGGAAACGATGCCGACCGAGCCCTTGCGGAAGATCGAGCCCGGCATGATGCCGATCTTGCACTCTTCCGGCGTCAGGATGCCCGGGCAGTTCGGGCCGAGCAGGCGCGACTTGGACTTGTCGAGCCTGGCCTTCACCCGGACCATGTCCAGCACCGGGATACCCTCGGTGATGCAGGTGATGAACGGAACTTCCGCTTCGATCGCCTCGATGATGGCATCGGCCGCACCCGCCGGCGGAACGTAGATCACGGTCGCGTCGGCGCCCGTGCGTTCCCTGGCTTCCGCGACGGAGGCGAAGATCGGCAGCGAGGTGCCGTCGAGGCCCGACGACCAGGATTCGCCACCCTTCTTGGGATGCACGCCACCGACCATCTTGGTGCCGTAATAGGCGAGCGCCTGCTCGGTGTGGAAGGTGCCGGTCTTGCCGGTCAGGCCCTGGACGATGACCTTGGTATCTTTGTTGACGAGAATTGACATTCTTGCGGTCCTTCCAGATTAGGCTTCGATCGCTGCGACGATTTTCTTCGCCGCATCGTCAAGGTCGTCAGCCGCAGTGATCGCAAGGCCGGACTCGTTCAGGATCTTCTTGCCGAGCTCGACGTTGGTGCCTTCCAGCCGCACGACGAGCGGAACCTTCAGGCCCACTTCCTGCACCGCCGCGACCACGCCCTCGGCGATGACGTCGCAGCGCATGATGCCGCCGAAAATGTTGACCAGGATGCCCTCGACCTTCGGGTCGGCCGTGATGATCTTGAAGGCTGCGGCAACCTTCTCCTTGCCGGCGCCGCCGCCGACGTCGCAGAAGTTAGCCGGCTCCTTGCCGTAGAGCTTGATGATGTCCATCGTCGCCATCGCGAGACCGGCGCCGTTCACCATGCAGCCGATATTGCCGTCGAGCGCCACATAGGCGAGATCCCACTTGGAGGCCTCGATTTCCTTGGCGTCTTCCTCGGTCTCGTCGCGCAGCGCCCGGATGTCGTCGTGACGGAACAGCGCATTGCCGTCGAAGGAAACCTTGGCGTCGAGGACGCGCAGGTGACCGTTCTGCATGACGATCAGCGGGTTGATCTCGAGCAGCGACATGTCCTTCTCGGAGAAGGCCTTGTAGAGGATCGGGAAGAGGGACTTGGCGTCCTCGGCAGCGGCACCCGTCAGTTCGAGCGCCTTGGAGATCTTCGCCACGTCATCGGCGGTGACGCCGGTTTCGGGATCGATATCGATCGTGTGGATCTTCTCCGGCGTGTCGTGAGCGACGGCCTCGATGTCCATGCCGCCTTCCGTGGAGACCACGAATGCGACCCGACCGACCGAGCGGTCGACCAGCAGCGAGCAGTAGAGTTCGCGGGCGATGTCGGCGCCGTCCTCGATGTAGAGGCGGTTAACCTGCTTGCCGGCCTCGCCCGTCTGGGCGGTCACCAGCGTGTTGCCGAGCATTTCCTTGACGTGGGCAACGACCTCGTCGATCGACTTGGCGAGGCGGACGCCCCCCTTCGCATCGGGGCCGAGTTCCTTGAACTTGCCCTTGCCGCGGCCGCCGGCATGGATCTGGCTCTTCACCACGTAGAGCGGACCGGGAAGCGAACGGGCGGCAGCCTCGGCTTCCTCGACCTTCATGATGGCCACGCCTTCCGCGACCGGCGCGCCATAGCTCTTGAGCAGAGCCTTGGCCTGGTATTCATGGATGTTCATCAGCTTGTCCTTGAATGGTTGGCTGGTGCGATTACTTGAGCGCGGGGGCGATGTTGATGCAGGCTTCGCAAAGACCGGCGACGGCGCCGACCGACTTCTGGAAGGCTGCTTCTTCTTCCTTGTTGAACTCGACCTCGATCACGCGTTCGACACCGCCGGCGCCAATCACGGTGGGCACGCCGACATACATGTCCTTCACGCCGTACTGGCCGGTCAGGTGAGCGGCGACAGGCAGTACGCGCTTCTTGTCCTTCAGGAAGGATTCGGCCATCTCGATCGCGGAGGCGGCCGGGGCATAGTAGGCAGAACCGGTCTTCAGCAGGCCGACAATCTCGGCGCCGCCGTCACGGGTGCGCTGAATGATCTGGTCGAGGCGCTCCTGGGTGGTCCAGCCCATCTTGACCAGGTCGGTCAGCGGAATGCCGCCGACGGTCGAGTAGCGGGCGAGCGGCACCATCGTGTCGCCGTGGCCGCCGAGAACGAATGCCGTCACGTCCTGGACAGAGACGTTGAACTCCTCGGAGAGGAACAGGCGGAAGCGCGCGGAATCGAGGACGCCGGCCATGCCGACAACCATGTTCTTCGGCAGGCCGGAGAACTTCTGCAGCGCCCATACCATGGCGTCGAGCGGGTTGGTGATGCAGATGACGAAGGCGTTCGGGGCATACTTCTTGA
>JAEZHO010000100.1 GCA_023416545.1 Pseudomonadota bacterium | reverse complement strand
CTCCCGCTCTCAGCAGTTCGACGAAATCGGGAATTGAACGGGTGGAATGGCCAATCGTGAAGAAGCGCGGCGCCTCCGACCGCGACGTCCCGTCCCGCTCCTGCTGTTCAGACATCTCTGCAACGACGGACACTGGAAACCTCCGGGGGAGCGAACCATGAGCACCCGCACTTTTCCGGCTCGGCAGGGCGGAAGTTTCCCCACCGGACAACAACCCGCCGACGGGGGTTCCGGTTCCTTCGGGAGCTATAAGGATTCCTGGCCGATCCCGGCAACAGATACCGGCCTCTTCCAAAATGGAATACCTGCCGGAATTCTTTTCATTTTCCTGCGCCCGCGACCGAAGCGACTATGACCGCATTCAATGCGGAGATACTCATGAACCAGAGCAAGGCCCTTTGGGGCGGTCGTTTCCGGTCGCAGCCCGACCCTGTCCTTACCCGCTACTCGCGCTCCGATGCCAGCCATCTTCGCCTTGTCGCCTTCGACGTCGCCGGTTCGCGGGCGCATGCCCGGGAACTCGTGCGTGCCGGCATCCTGAACGAGGAAGAATGCCGGACGATCCTCACGACACTCGACGCCATCGCGGCGGAAACGTCGAACGGGACGATCGTGCCCGCCACCGGCGACGAGGACATTCACACCTTCATCGAGCGCCACCTGATCGAACGTCTGGGAGACCTGGGCGGCAAGCTGCGTGCCGGCCGTTCGCGCAACGACCAGGCCGCAAACGACCTCAAGCTCTATCTGCGTGACGAGGCCAAGGCCGTCTCGCAGGAGCTGCTTTCGCTGATCGACGCCCTGATGGGCCAGGCATCCGCCCACCTGAACAGTCCGGCGCCGGGGTTCACCCACCTGCAGGCGGCCCAGCCCATCGTCTTCGGCCATCAACTGATGGCACATGCGCAAGCGTTTACACGCAACCTCGACCGGCTCCGGGACTGGCATCGCCGAAGCGACCGCTCGCCACTGGGGGCCGCGGCGCTCGCCGGAAGCGCGATCGCCCGCCATCCCCACGAAACGGCGCTGGAACTCGGATACGAGGGCTCGTTCGAAAATTCCATCGATGCCGTGGGAAGCCGCGACCATGTCGCCGAATTCCTTTTCGTCACGGCCATGATCGGCGTCGACCTGTCCCGGCTTTCCGAGGAGATCATCCTCTGGTGCTCCCAGTCCTTCTCCTGGGCGAAGCTGGATGACGCCTTCTCGACCGGCTCCTCGATCATGCCGCAGAAGAAGAACCCCGACATCGCCGAGCTTACCAGAGGGCGAAGCGCACGGCTGATCGGCTGCCTGTCCAGCATCATGGCGACGCTCAAGGGCCTGCCTTTCGCCTACAACCGCGATCTCATCGAGGACAAGAAGGCAGCCTTCGAGGCCGTCGACACCCTGCACATGGCCCTGCCGGCGATGAGCGGGCTCGTGCGGACGCTTCAGTTCGACACGGCGCGCATGCGCACCGCGGCGACCCAGGGCTTCACGCTGGCAACGGAAATGGCCGACTGGCTGGCGCTGCGCGGCGTGCCCTTCTCGCACGCCCACGAGATCACCGGCACGGCCGTGCGCTACTGCGAGGATCACGGCATCACGCTTGAAGACCTGACGCCGCAGATGCTCGCCGAGATCGACCCGGCGCTGGAGCCCTCCATCATGGAGCACATTTCGCTGGACGCGGCACTTGCCGCGCGCTCGGCGCAGGGGGGAACCGCCCCGGAAGCCGTCGAGCGCCAGATCGGACGGCTGGGCCTCACGCTCGCGCCACTTCGCGCCTGGGCTGAGGAGGGTGCGCAGTGACCGCGATCGCTCCTGAGGCAAACCCCTTTCCCGCAAGGCCCGATCCGAGCACCTTCACCATCATGCCGCGCCGTCACTACGGGCGATGGCTGGCAACGGCCCTCATCCTCCTGGCGATCGGCGGGATCGTCCGGGCCTTTGCACTCGGCCAGATCGAATGGGCGGTGGTGGCGCAATTCCTGACGGCGCCCGCCATCCTCTTCGGCCTGGTCAACACCATCATCATGGCAATCGCCGCCATGGCGCTCGGCATCACGCTCGGCGTGCTCTTCGCGGTGATGGTGATGTCCCCAAACCCGGTGCTCCACTATTCCGCGAAGGGCTATATCTGGTTCTTCCGCGGCACGCCGCTCATCCTGCAGCTGCTGCTCTGGTTCAACCTGGCGCTGGTGTTTCCGACGCTGGGCATCCCCGGGCTCTTCGAATTCCGCACCGTCGACGTGATCACGCCCTTCATGGCGACGCTGCTGGGGCTCGGGATCAACCAGGGCGCCTACACGGCCGAGGTCGTGCGAGCCGGCATCCTGTCGGTGGACCAGGGCCAGACGGAAGCCGCCCAGTCGATCGGCATGGCACGCCCGACCATCATGCGCCGGATCGTCCTGCCGCAGGCCATGCGCGTCATCATTCCGCCGGTCGGCAACGAGTTCATCAGCATGGTCAAGCTGACCTCGCTGGCCTCGGTCATCCAGTTCTCCGAAATCCTGCGCAACGCCCAGACGATCTACTTCGCCAACGGCCGCGTCATCGAACTGCTGATCGTTGCGGCCATCTGGTACATCGCCGTCGTCTCGGTGATGTCGGTTGGACAACATTTCCTGGAGCGCTGGTTCTCGCGCGGACAGGCCAACAGGGGGCGCGGAGAATGAGCATGGACCAGAAGCAGTCTCCGCAGACACTTCTCGCGGCCCGAAAGGTGACGAAGACGTTCGGGACGTTCACCGCGCTCGATGCGGTCGACCTCGACGTCACGCGCGGCGAAGTCCTCTGCATCATCGGCCCCTCGGGCTCGGGCAAATCGACCCTTCTCCGCTGCCTGAACCAGATCGAGCGCTCCAACGGCGGCGCGATCTGGATCGACGACGAGCTCGTCGGCTATCGGCAGCACGGGAATACGCTCTACGAACTGGACGATCGCGCGATCGCCCGACAGCGCCTCGCCTGCGGCATGGTGTTCCAGCGCTTCCACCTGTTCAACCACATGACGGCGCTTCAGAACATCATGGAAGGTCCGGTGACCGTCCTGAAGCGACCGCGGCCGGAGGTGCGGCAGGAAGCCCTGGCGCTGCTGAAGCGGGTGGGGCTGGCCGACAAGCAGGACGCCTACCCGTCGCAACTCTCCGGCGGCCAGCAGCAGCGGGTGGCGATCGCCCGCGCCCTAGCGATGAAGCCGAAACTCATGCTGTTCGACGAGCCCACGTCGGCGCTCGATCCCGAACTCGTCGGGGAAGTGCTCACCGTGATGCGCGACCTCGCGGCCAGCGGCATGACGATGATCGTCGTGACCCACGAGCTGGGCTTCGCGCGCGAGGTGGCCGATCGCGTCATCTTCATGGATGGCGGCCGCATCGTCGAGACGGGCACTCCCGAACAGGTCCTGGGCCAACCGTCGGAACAGAGAACACGAGACTTCATAGCGGCCGTCCTGTCCTAGGCCGGCCTATAACAAGAGAGGAACTGCAATGTCATTGACCAGACTTCTGATCGCGGGCGCATCGCTCGCGGCACTCACCTCCTTCGCAGCAGCCCAGGAACTCCCGCAGCGCATCCGCGACGCGGGGGTGATCGTCGCGGCGACGAACCCGAACTACGCCCCGATCGTCTACAAGGACCCGGCAACGAACCAGCTCCTGGGCCTTGATATCTCGCTTGGCGAAGCGATTGCCGAAGAGCTCGGCGTCAAGATCGAGTGGCAGGAAACCGAGTTCATCCAGATGCTGCCGTCGCTGCAGACGGGCCGGGTGGACATGGCCATGGCCGGCATGTCCGACCTTCCGTCACGGCGCGAAACCGTCGACTTCGTCGACTACATGGTTTCCGGCGCACAGTTCTATACCCTTAAGTCGCGTTCCGAGAACCTGACCAGCACGGACGACCTGTGCGGCAAGCGCGTCGGCGCGTCGCGCAATACGAACTGGCCGAAGCAGATCGGCGAGTGGAGCCAGGCAAACTGCGAGGCGAAGGGGCTGGCGCCGATCGAGGTTGTCGGCACGGAAGGTTCGGTCGACGCACGCACCCAGCTGAAGAGCGAGCGCCTCGACGCGGCCGTGCAGGGCAACGAGACCCTCCCCTACTTCCAGAACCTGGAGCCCGACACCTACGTGCTTCTGGGCGAGCCCTTCACGCGTTCGCTCGCCGGAATTCCCTTCCTCAAGACCGAAGAGGGAACGCAGATCCGCGAGGCGGTACAAGGCGCGCTGGAGAGACTGAAGGCGGACGGCCGCTATTCGGAGATCTTCGCCAAGTACGGCCTGGCCGCCAATGAGATCGACGCAATCGGCCTCAACCAGGGCGAATAATTCTCCAAGGGCCAGATGACCCCGGCGGGGTCCGCTGGCCTTTCGCCTGAACTAGTCCCGCCGTGCAATCTCTTCCATCAACCACTCATGGAAGAGATCGAGTGCGCGGCGGGGCGTCCGGTCCGCGGGCCGGGTAAACCAGTAGCAATTTTCGCTCTCGAACCCGAGACCGCCCGGATTGGCGAGAACGCCGGAGGCCAGTTCGTCGACGATAAGCCCGCGCGGGATGAGCGCCAGCCCCTGCCCCGCGATCGCGGCGCGAATGACCAGCGTGTAGAAGCCGAAGCGGACGTAGTGACGAGGCTCGGGGGCATCGTCCGGCAATGCCAGCGCTTCGCGCAGGTTCCGCCAGCAGTTCGGCGTCTGCGGATGCTCCAGGAGCGTGAAGCGGCCGATGTCGTCCAGTGTCTCCAGCCCGCCCGTCCTGTCGATGTAGTCCGGCGCCCCGACAAGGGCCACGTCGCGTCCGAAGATGTAATCCGCCAGCTGGCCGCGCCATGGCGGGGAACCGTAGCGGAAGGCCGCATCGGGCTCGGCCTGGCCGGGCGTCTCGAAACTGGTGAACTGGACATCGACATGCGGATGGCGCGCGGCGAAGGCGGCAAAGCGGGGCAGCAGCCAGCGATCCCCGAGGATCGGCAAGGTGTGAAGCCGCAGCACGTCCGGATCGCCCGACAGGCGCGCCACTCGAAGTGCGGCATCCTCCAGCGCCTTCAGCGCGATCTTGGCATGCTCGACATAGACCTTGCCTGCCTCGCTCAGTTGCAGGCCCGAGGCATGGCGCAGAAACAGCTTCTGCCCGACGGAGGCCTCCAGCTTGGACAATTGCTTGCTGACGGCGCTCTGGGAGAGGTTCACCGCCTCGGCAGCCGCGACCGTCGACCCTCGCTCGGCCAGCGCGATCAGGACCCTGAGGCCTACGGTCGACGGTATCCGGAAATTCACGCCGTGCCTGCTTCCATTCGCTGATCGTTGCTCCCTAGAGTGTCCTATATCTCGCCGCGAACCCGGCGATAGAGAGGACAAGATACTCGCGAACTAGCATCTTTGATCGGCTTCAGTGAAGGCCTTTGGCCGGCGATCGAGCGGCATTGCCGCGACATTTCAACGCTGCGGATTACGGCGAGGACAACGGCCAGGAAGCCCGCTCCAGAGCTGGGGCACGTGGAGCATTGCCCGGTCCGCGACCTCTCCGGAGCACATTACATCGTCAGGCATCACCGCCCGTCAGCTACGCTCAGTGCCCGTGCGCGAATGCGGCCGGTCGCTTCGTCAACCTGCAGCCCGAGGAGCCCAGGGTGGGTCAGCTCGTGATCCGCGGCGTGCTGACCAACTTCTGGAAAAGCGCGTTCATGGCGTCGCTGATACCATCCGTCGGGCTGACTTCGAAGTAGAAGCCGGGGCTTGCGCATTCTTCCATCTTCGCGCCGATCGAATTGGTGAACGGCTTGACCCACTTATTCCAGAAATCGTTCTTCGGAAGCTCCAGATAGGTCGTATAGAGCACCGCGATCCGGATGTTGCGATCCTTGAGCCGCTTGCAGTACTTGGTGTCGATGGGCTCGATGCACCGGGTGTTGTTGACCTTGCCTCTGGTGCACCCGTTCGGCTTGTTGCTGTCACCCACGCCATCGGCAACGAAGAAGACGATCTTCTGCCGATCCGCGGCGCTGTTCCCCGTGCCTACCGAAGTGATTTTCTCGCCTATGCCGGTGAGCGCCTTGTCGAAACTTGTGAGCTGATCATCGTTGTAGTTCTGGTAGGGGATGCTCATCAGCGTGATCTTGTCGGTGGCGCCTGCCACCGTGGAGAAGTTTTCAGTGAGCTTAGCGACTTCATAAAGCGATGCATCCTCGGCCTTCTTGCCGAAGGTATAGGCCGCCATACGGAACTGCCCCCTTACCGTCTGCGTCTTTTCGGCAGTAGCCATGAGAGCGGCGGTCGCCTGCGCCACGACATCGATGCGGATCGTCACGCCCTTGCTCTTGGCAAGAAAGTAGTAGCTCCCTTTATCCTCGACTCCCGACTGGCTGACGACATGGCAGGCAAACGCGCAGTTCTTGTCGCCGCCGCTGGCGTTGCCGTTGCGGGTTTCGAATTCCATTTTAGCGACGTCGGCCGGAGTGGCGGCAACGCCCATCGAGGGCGTGTTGTCGAGGAGCATGTAGAAGTCCATGAAGGACGGCGTCTGGTAGCGCGCGGTGGACGTACCGCTGACCGTAACGCTCTCTTTGCCCAAAACCCTCATCAAGGTGGTCGGCACGGTGGTGCTGAAGGTGACCTTCGACTCGATCACGCCGCCGGTCTTGGTGACCTTGGCGTCGACCGTCACGGGGAGATCCGCCGCTCCTCCGGCCATCTGCCCGAAGAACAGCTTCTTTCCCTCTTCGGCGCCGACCTCGATCACGCCGTCGCCACTCATGTTCAACGCCTGGACGACCGCCTTCGAATTCGGCGTGATCGCGCCGACGGCTGCGGCGTCGGCCGCATTGTAAAGCTCTGTCCTGACAGAAAGCGCCTCGGAAAGGTCAAGCGCCAGGCCGGCCGCGCCGACGAGAGGCACCATGACGAGCGCGGTGATGATCCCGAAATTGCCTGACCTGTCAGACAGCATCCGATTGAAAGTGGCGATCATGCGGACTCTCTTCGACTGTGTGGCATGCAGCATCATGCGGCACAGTAGCCAGATCATCCGGCCCAGTGGCCAAAACTATCGCAAAGAGGTGTATGAGGGCTCAACAAGGACCCTTAATCATGCGTGAACTGCGGGAGAGGGCTATTGGCCGGAAGATACGGGCTGTCTCATTGAGAGAACCGATTTAGATATCTGTTAAGGTCAACATGCAAAGAAACCCCATCTATTTTAGGGGAAGACTGCATGTTCTTTAAGACCAAGCCGACGTTGCACAGCCAAGTATGCGAGTTCATTTTCGCAAGCTCGCCAGACGCTTACTTCGTGATCGAGAACGGTCGCATCACCAACTGCAACCGCTCCATGGAGAAGATGCTGGGCCTCTCGAAGGAAGAAGTTCTCGGTGTCGAACCGGGCAACCTATCGCCGGAGTTTCAACCGGATGGCCGGCGTTCCAGCGAGGTGGCCGGAGAAATCTTCGCCACCGTGGCGCGAAAGGGCTTCCATCGGTTCGAATGGGTCCATCAGACGCTCGACGGCAAACCGCTGCATGTCCTTGTCACGATGATGATGGACACAATCGACGAAAAGCCGGTCATGGTGTCCTTCTGGCAGGACATCGCCGAACTGGTGGCCTATCGCCAGCGAATGGAAGAGGCACAAAAACGGGACGCCGCCAGAAGGGTGGAACAGGAGCGGGTATTTTCGGCGCTTGCCGGATCCCTCAGCAGGCTTGCTCAGGGCGATCTGGCCTGCCACCTCACGGAGCGCTTCGGAGACGACTACGAAAGGCTTCGGTCAGACTTCAACTCGATGGTGCACCAACTCTCCTCGGTGATGAGCCAGATCAGCGAGAATGCCTCGAACCTGAGTTCCGTCAGCGACGAAATAAGCGCCGCAACCAACGATCTCGCCAAGCGTACGGAGCAGCAGGCAACCTCCGTGGAGGAAACCGCCGCGTCTCTCGAGCAGATCTCGGCGACCGTGGAGGAGGCGGCGAACCGGGCGGAAGAAGCGGGACGGATCGTCGACAACACCCGCAAGAGCGCCGAGATCTCCGGCGAGGTCGTCCATGACGCCGTATCGGCAATGGAGGGCATCGAGAGGTCGTCCGTGGAAATCAACAACATCATCAGCGTCATCGACGAGATCGCCTTCCAGACGAACCTCCTGGCGCTCAACGCTGGCGTGGAAGCCGCGCGAGCCGGCGAGGCCGGCAAGGGCTTTGCCGTGGTTGCCCAGGAAGTCCGCGAACTGGCGCAGCGCTCCGCGACCGCCGCCAAGGAGATCAAGGCTCTCATCAGCGCTTCG
>JAEZHO010000084.1 GCA_023416545.1 Pseudomonadota bacterium | reverse complement strand
TCCGCCTCGTTCCAGTTCGTCTCGAACAGGAGGGCGTGCGCATCGGCGAGTGCCCGCAGCCGGCCGAGCAGGTTATCGACGTAGTCATCGAGGGAGGAACTCGTCTTCACCGTGCGCCGGACGAGCGACATGACCATGGCCATGGTGTTTTTCACGCGGTGGCTGAGTTCGCGGACCAGCAATTCTTTCTGTCGCTCGGCATTTCGACGCTCTTTGCGTTCGCGGGCTTCCGCAAGCGCGCGGTCGACGGCCGCCGGCAGCCGTATGAGGCGCTGCTTCAGGACGTAGTCGGTGGCCCCCTGCCGGAAGGACTCGATTGCGACCTCCTCGCCGAGGATGCCCGACACGAAGATGAAAGGCACTTCGGGCGCAACGTCGCGGGCCAGTTCGAGCGCACTCATCCCGTCGAAATCGGGGAGAGAGAAATCGGCGAGAATGACGTCGTAGTCTCCTTCGTCGAGGGCTTCCTCGTAGGTTCTCCGATTTTGAGCATACCGGATCTCCGGCACCGGGTTCAGCGTCTCGAGATGCTCGCGGATCAGTTCCGCATCGAGTTGGCTGTCCTCGAGAACGAGGATACGGGGCTGGCGGGGTGGGTTATGCAAGTCCATTGCGTCGGGATCCCGGTGGCGGTTCGTTCAGGAGCGCCCAGAAGACGCCGAGGTCCTGGATGGCCTTGAAGAACTCGTTGAACTCGACGGGCTTGACGACGAAGGCGTTGACGCCGAGCTCATAGCTCTTCACGAGGTCCTGCTCTTCCCGCGAGGACGTCAGCATGACCATGGGGATGTGGCGGAGCCTCTCGTCGCCCTTCACGCGCTCGAGCACTTCGAGGCCGTCGATCTTGGGCAGTTTGAGGTCCAGAAGGACAACGGTCGGATCTCCGTCGGGCCGGCCCTCGTGGGCGCCCGTGGCGAAGAGATAGTCGATCGCCTCTGCGCCGTCGCGCGCGATGATGATTTCGTTTGCGAGCTGGCACTTCTCCAGTGCCGCAAGTGTCAGTTCAAGATCTCGCGGACTGTCTTCCACGAGAAGGATCGGTCTCAGTTCAGGCAATCGCTCTTCCCTTTCTCTCCCGTGTCGGCAACGCGAATACGAATTCGGCTCCGCTGCCAACTGCGCCTGTTGCAGTGATCGAGCCGCCGTGACGGTCGATGATTCTCCGGGCCAGTGCCAGCCCGATACCCGTCCCTTCGAAGTCTTCCGCGCGCTGAAGCCTCTGGAAGACGCCGAACAGTTTTCCGACATATGCCATGTCGAACCCCACGCCGTTGTCGGAAATGCGGTACACGACCTGGTTTCCATCAAGAGATCCGGCGATCGAGATTTCGGCAGGATGCTGGTCCCTGGTGTACTTCACCGCGTTGTCGACCAGGTTATACCAGACCTGCCGCAGCAGGGTTGCATCGCCCCAGGCAACCGGAAGCGATGAAACCCGCCATTCGATTTTCCGTTCCGCTTGCGTGATCATCACGCTCTTGATCACCTCGGAAACAAGCTTGTTCATATCCACCTTCTTGGGGACGATCGCCGTCCGGCCAAGATGGGAAAAGTTCAGCAGGTCGTCCACCAGCCGGCCGGCGGCAAGTGCCGAATCCGAGATGTTGCTGAGATAGTGCCGGGACTTCTCGTCCATCTCTCCTTCGCGTTCGCGCAGCAACTGGGCAAAGCCGACGATATGGCGGAAGGGCGCCCGCAGGTCATGGGAAACGGAGTAGGAGAAAGCCTCAAGCTCCTTGTTCGACCGTTGGAGTTCGCTGGTCAGTTCGGCGAGTTCTTCCGCGCGGCGCAGGACGATCCCGACGATTGCGGCGCGAAGGTCGCGCGCGGCCGCGATCTCCGATGCCGTCCATGGCCTGGCATGCATTCGCACCTGTTCCTGCCAGGCCTCGAACGACTTGCGCGGATGGATGCGTCCGTTCTCGCTCACGTACTTGTGGGGATTGCCGCCCCAGGTGACGGTCCGGCGGATTTCCGGCCTCACCCAGATCAGCCAGCTGGGATAAAGCTTGGACAGCCTGATCGCGAGAATTCCGCTCGCCGTGTCCGCAAATTCGGCGGCGTCAGGCATTCCGGTGCATAGCGACGTCGTGGCGAAGACCTCTTCGGTATCTCCATTGCGTTCCAGCCACTGTACGATCGCCTGCAGCTGCTTCTCCGAAGGGGTTTCGCCCAGCCGGACGCAGCGGGTATCGGTGATGATTGCCGCGCCTGATGCGCTCACCTGTTCCATGAGATCGTCGCTGGCCTCCGCCAATCCTTCGACCCAATCGGCCCGCGCGGTCATGGAGGCCAGGAGCCGCGCCGTGATCTGGCCGAGATCGGCGCGCTGCGACGCCCCCTCGGCGCGATCCTGGGCCGCAATCCGCATGGCCAGCGACTGGACGACGAAGTCGCACAGATCCCGAAGCGTCGCGCTTATCCTGTGCGGCCTGGCGCTATGGCAGGAGACAAGCCCCCATAACTGCCCGTCGATCATGATCGAGATCGACATGGAGGCGGCGGTGCCCATGTTACGCATGTATTCGAGATGGATGGGCGAGACGCTGCGCAGCTGCGCGAAGCTCAGGTCGAGCGGAAGACCGGTCTCGGGATTGAAGGCGGGCTCGATTGGAGCCGGCGTGTAGTTCACATCCGGGATGAGCCTAACCCGGTTGCTGGCGTAAAGGGCTCTTGCCTGAGCCGGTATGTCGGAGGCCGGGAAGCGCAGGTCGAGATAGGAGGGCAGTTTTCCGTTGCCGGCCTCGGCCACGACGTGACCATTCCAGTCTTCGTCGAACCGATAGGCAAGGACCCGGTCGAAGCCGGTGAGGTCGTGAACGAAACGCACGGTCTCGTCGAGGGAGCCAGCAGCGTCGGACTGCGCGGCAAGCCTGTCCACGAAGCTTCGCAGCCCCGGAAATATGTCGGAGGCCATGGCCTCCTCGGCATGTTCAGCCTCGACGACGATAACCGGGTCTGCCCGGTGGGCCATCAGCATCAAGCCGTGCTCGGGTGCGGTTATCTGGATCGTGGGCTCTCCGCTTTCGTACCAGAGCCTGAGCCGTTCCACTTCGGCGCCGAGGCCGGGCGGTTTCTCGCCAAGCGAGACCGCTGAGCCGAGCACGGCTGCCGCATTCGCGCTGGCTTGGATGACCGACATGTCGGAAGGGCGGAGGACGAACAATGCTCCATGCGGTTGGATGGCGCCGGGAATGTGAATTAGCTCCCGTGCGCAGCCTTCGATGTCCGATTCGGGCTGCAGCACGCGCACACTCCTCCCGCTTGATCTCCGGCGATAGGCTTTCGCGGATGAGGCCCTGCCGCTCACTCGTCTGGCAGAATAGAGCGGAGTGCCCCGATGTAAACCGTCTGCCCTGAAGTTAGGCGTTGGCGTGCCCTCAGGCCAGCTTTTGCGTCACGAAGAAGCCCACCGTGGCGGCGAAGGAGGTGAGGGCCGTGCCCCAGGCCATGTCGGTGATGGTCATGGCCAGCGACCAGTTCTTCAGCGTCGCAAGATTTGTCATGTCATAGGTGCCATAGGCCACAAGCCCCAGCACGGCGCCCGCAATGGCCGCCTGCGCCCAGCTTTCGTCGGCGAGTGCGGGCATGACGGCGAAGTAGACGATGCCGGCCACATAGACCAAATAGAACGCGCCCGCGGCTGTGAAATTGGGTTGTTCCAGCATCATGTCGCCGAGCCAGCCGCGGTATAGCGTGGTCGCCACCCGACCGAGCCAGATCGCGTCTACGGAGAAGAACGCGATTGCGGTGACAAGATAGGCTACGACAGGCGCGGGCATCGGGCTTACCTTTCCCAGTCTTGCATCAGATTTTCAGGATGGGCTGGATCATCCGCATGATCCAGCTGGTGAACTTCAATGGCGCTTCCGTCACGGCAAGGCAGATACAATCCTCGCCTTCCGTCGCTACCGGCGTGTGAAGAAGATCGTCATCGGCCTCCTCCATATCGCCACGCTGGAAGATCTGGTCGCCGTCGCGGAAGCTCCCCGAGAGAACAAGTGTGAGTTCGCGACCCTGGTGCGTGTGCTCGGGGACCGGCCGTCCCGCCGGAATTCGAAGCAGCCGCACCTGTGTGGAAGGATCATCTGTCTGGATGCGGATCTGATAGGCGCCGCGACCGAGAGCGCGCCATTTCAGCCCGCCGACATCGCTGCCCACGTAGGATCGCAGCGGCTCCGGAAGAACGGCACTAGGTGCCTCAGGCCGGCCTCCCGCTTTTGTCTGATGGGCACGGCCCGCGTCCGTCGGATCGACATGGCAATCCTTCAGGCGCTCCCGGAAGATGTCCCATGAATCATCGACGCCCTCCGACTGGGTGACCTTTTCCAGAAGAGCACCGGCGGCGCCCTCCATCGCTGCAAGATGATTGCGGCAGGCGGGGCAAAGGGCAAGGTGGGAAGCAATGGCGATGCCCCAGCCCTCCGACAGGGTGCCGGCGGCATAGTCGAGGAGCATTTCCTCGCTGATATGGTGGCGCACCGTCATGGCCGTTCCTCCAGCGCCGCGCGGAGCTTTGCGAAGGCCAGCCGGATCCGCGACTTCACGGTGCCGAGCGGCAGGTTCATCTGCTGGGCAATGGCAGAGTGCGGAATGTCTTCGAAGAACGCCTTCTTGAGCACGTCCTGCTGCTCGCTCGGAAGGGTCGAAAGCGCCCGGCCGAGCAGGACGGCCTGTTGCGCCTGTTCGACTTCCTTGTCGGCGGGTGGGACGTCGTCCGCAACGAAGGCCGGATCTTGCGGATCGAACATCGGCAGCTTGCGGCGGTAGGCGTCGATGCGGATGTTTCGCGCCACGGTGAACACCCATGCCGATACGGTGCCTCTCGCCGGATCGAACTGGCTCGACTTCGACCAGACGGCCATCATCGTTTCCTGCATCAGCTCTTCTGCCGTCTGCCTGTCCTTCGTCTTGAGTGCCATGAAGGCTCGAATCTTCGGGGCGTAGAACCGGAAAAGCGTCTCGAACGCGGCAACGTCACGCGCCCGCCCCACCGTTACCAGCAGCGTGGCGAGTTGGGCCGGGGTCGGTTGATCTGTCCCGCCTGCCGGGTTCTTCGGCTTTGTCATAGCTGCGCCTTGCCTTGCACGCCGCCGGAGCGTCGCGGATGCTTGGTTCTGGCACGCCTGCGGTGCAAATGGAATGCTCAAGCTCATGCCGGCCATTACGCTGTCGATTGCATGATGGATCAAAAAAATCCTGCGGGGAGCCATCGTCAGCCAATCCAGCCGCCTTCGGGGCACGTAGAAGCCCATCAAAAGGATGAATGAGGGCAGTGCATGAGACAGGGATTTTCGGGCGACGGGGGTACGACGCGCATCGCCGTCATCGGAACGGGGATCAGCGGCATGGCGGCCGCCTGGCTTGCCGGCAAGACCTGCGACGTGACCGTCTATGAGGCGGAAGACCGAGTTGGAGGGCACTCCAACACGGTGGCAGTCGAAGTCGACGGCGGAAACGTTCCCGTAGACACCGGCTTCATCGTCTACAATGAACTCAACTACCCCAACCTAGTTGCCTTGTTCGAGCACTTGGGGGTCCAGACCGATGCGACGAACATGTCTTTTGCCGCCTCTCTCGATGACGGGTCCTTCGAATATTCCGGGACCGGGTTCGGCGGACTGTTCGGCCAGCGACGGAATGCAGCGCGTCCCCGTTTCTGGCGCATGATGTCCGATGTCGTTCGCTTCTACCGGGACGCACCCCGGATGCTGCAGCGACCTGAGCTCGACGATCTCACCCTCGGCGATTTCCTGAGGCAGGAGGGATATTCGCAAGCCTTCATCGACGACCACCTCCTGCCCATGGCCGCCGCGATCTGGTCCACGACCGCCAACGACATGCGGGACTATCCGCTCAAGGCGTTCCTGCGCTTCTTCTGCAACCACGGCCTGGTGCAGTTCAAGGACCGGCCCCAATGGCGGACGGTCAGAGGCGGGAGCATCGAATATGTCCGGCGCCTCATGGGAGATTTCCGGGGCGAGGTGCGTCTGGGCAGCCGGGTCGTGGAGGTGCGGAGCGAGGCTCGCGGCGTGCTCGTCAAGGATGCCTCGGGCAACGAGGACCGTTTCGATCAGGTGATCCTGGCGACGCGTGCGGACGATGCGCTTGCCGTCATCGCGGGTCCGGATCGGCGGGAGCAGGAAGTTCTCGGCTGCTTCCGCTATACGCGCAACCGGGCCGTTCTTCATGGCGACCGGGCGGTCATGCCAAAGAGGAAGCACGTGTGGTCGAGCTGGAACTATATCGGAGGGAGGCAGTCCAGCGGTGAGCGGCCGCTGTGCGTCACCTACTGGATGAACCGTCTGCAGACCCTCTCCACCAGCAAGCCGATCTTCGTCACGCTTAATCCGTGCCGCGACATCGATCCGGGACACGTCATCCGGACGTTCGACTACAAGCATCCGCTCTTCGACCAGGCGGCGATGCAGGCGCAGCGCCGGCTCTGGGACCTGCAGGGAAGGCGGGGCATCTGGTTCTGCGGCGCGTATTTCGGCAGCGGCTTTCACGAGGACGGCCTGCAGGCAGGCCTTGCCGTCGCGGAACAGTTGACCGGCACGCGGAGGCCTTGGACGCTCTCGGACCCGTCCGGCAGGATTTTCGCGCCTGCGATGCTAGAGGCCGCCGAATGACCGAAGGATCCGCACTCTACATCGGCGATGTCGTGCATCGTCGCTATCGGCCGAAGGAACACAAGCTTCGCTACAAAGTATTCTCCCTTCTCATCGACGCGGATGAGCTGCCGGCGCTCGATCGGCGTCTTCGACTGTTCGGACACAACCGCAGGGCCGTGATCAGCTTCTGGGACAAGGACCACGGATCGAGCGAACCGGGCAGACTCAGGGAATGGGTAGAGACACAGCTGGCCGATGCCGGCGTCGATCATCCTGACGTCAGGATTCGGATTCTGTGCTATCCGCGCCTGTTCGGTTATGTCTTCAACCCGCTGACGGTCTATTTCTGCGAGGCGCGGGACGGGACCCTGCTGGCAATCCTCTACGAGGTCTGCAACACCTTCCATGAGCGGCACACCTATGTGATCAAGGTGGGCGGCGAGACGCGAGGCGTCGTGCGGCATTCATGCGAGAAGGCGCTCTACGTCTCGCCGTTTATGCCGATGAACTGCTCCTATCATTTCACCACCCGCCGACCGGATGCACGCGTGGCGATTGCGATAAGGGAGACGGATGGCGACGGTCCATTGCTGTCCGCGTCCTTTGCCAGCACCCGACGTGTGCTCTCCGATGCGAACCTTTTCCGTGCCGTGGCCAGTTTCCCCCTGATGACGCTCAAGGTTACCGCGGCGATCCATTGGGAGGCGCTGCGGCTCTGGCTGAAAGGAGTACCGGT
>JAEZHO010000390.1 GCA_023416545.1 Pseudomonadota bacterium | reverse complement strand
TTGCCGGAATTGACGACGACCGCCCTCGCCTTGCCATGGGGCAGGTTCGCCCGGCAGAAATCGACCGGCGCGGAGGGGCACCTGGAGCGCGTGAAGACGCCCGCCACCGCCGCCGGCTGGTCGAAGACCATCAGCAATACGTCGGTACGGTTCTTGTACTTGATCCCCGCGGCGGCGGTTGCCATGCGAAGGCCCCTGATCGGCGGCATGTCGGGGAAGGACTTGGGTGCGAGAGGAGAGACGGAAGCGGACATGGAGGATGGCATCCAGACTGAATATGGAAAGGCCCGGAAAACCGGGCCCTTGCTGAAGACTTACTGCTGCGGCGCAGGCGTTTCGCCCGCTGCGGGATCGGCTTCCGGCGCCTTGGTGACGTCCTCATAGCCCTTGCGCAGCGTCTCGTCCATGATCTCGACTGGCTGCTCATCCTTGGCCTTCTCGATGAGGGCCAGATACTTGTCACGCATGACCAGCTGACGGACCTGGGGCTCGACCTGCTCCAGCGCCGGCGGCTGGACGTCGCGGCGATCCTCGAGCTTGATGACGTGGAAGCCGAACTGCGACTTCACCGGCGTCTTGGTGTAGGCGCCCTTCTCCAGCCCGAAGGCAGCT
Source organism: Pseudomonadota bacterium (assembly GCA_023416545.1). Taxonomy (GTDB): domain Bacteria; phylum Pseudomonadota; class Alphaproteobacteria; order Rhizobiales; family Rhizobiaceae; genus Neorhizobium. The sequence goes on along the minus strand of JAEZHO010000390.1, from coordinate 3,533 downwards.
TCCTCGAATTCGGGAACCATGCGGCCCTTGGAGAACCAGCCGAGGTCGCCGCCGTCATCCTTGTTGGAATCTTCCGACTTCGCCTTTGCGAGTTCGGCGAAATCCTTGCCGGCGTCGAGTTCGGTGATGATTTCCTTGGCCTCGTCCTCGGTCTTCACCAGGATGTGCCGGGCGTGGACCTCTTCCTGCTTCGGCAGGGCAGCGATTTCCTTCTCGTAACGCGCCTTGACCTCGTCGTCGGTCACGGCATCCACGACGTGCTTGCGGAAGAAGGAATTGTGCAGTTCGCGGTCGCGGATATAGTCCATCCGCTTCTTGAACTCCTCGGTATCGCCGATCCCTTCCTCGGCCGCGCCCTGGGCAAGCAGCTTCACGTCGATGGCGCCCGACAGGGCCGCGACGCGCTTCTGCTCTTCGGGGAGTTGCTGCAGCTGCGGATCGAGGTTGGCGATGGCCAGGTCGAGTTCGGACTGGCGGATCTCCAGGTCACCGACCTTGGCCACCACGGCGTCTTCCTGCGCGAAGGCAGGCGCACCGGCGGAGAAGGAGAGCGCGACAGCAAGTGCAGCCGTTGCGAGAAGTTTATGGCGCAGCATCAAGTCACCTTTCAAGAATGATAGCCGGCCTTGAGAAAGCCCGCGGCCGGCCGGAAAGCGTTCACAAACATCGGAATGTGGCCTTTGTGTATCGGCCGCTACCGTTGACATCAATTCGACCCCCTCTTATCTGTCACGCAACTTTGCGTCCAGATGAGTTTCCGGGCGTAGCGGGCAATTTTGGCGGTTCTGCAGACTAGCCGCAGGCCTGCGATCACAAGTACGTATAATCAGAAAGGACCATTCGAATGGTCAGCTTCGGCGGATTGGCCCGCAAACTCTTCGGCTCGGCAAACGAGCGTCGCGTCCGCTCCTACAAGTCCCGCGTCGATGCTGTCAACGCCCTCGAGGAGAAGACGAAGGCGCTCTCGGATGCGGAACTGGCGGCCAAGACCGCAGAGTTCCGCCAGCAGCTGGCCGATGGCCAGAGCCTCGACGATCTCCTCACCCCGGCCTTTGCAGTCGTTCGCGAAGCCTCCCGCCGCGTTCTCGGCATGCGTCCCTTCGACGTCCAGCTGACCGGCGCGATGATCCTTCACGACGGCGCGATCGCCGAGATGAAGACGGGGGAAGGCAAGACGCTCGTGGCGACGCTTGCGGTCTACCTCAACGCGCTCGCCGGCAAGGGCGTCCACGTCGTTACCGTCAACGACTACCTCGCCCGCCGCGACGCCGCGACCATGGGGCGTCTCTACGGCTTCCTCGGCCTGACGACCGGCGTGATCGTGCACGGACTTTCCGACGAGGAGCGCCGCGCGGCCTACGCCTGCGACATCACCTACGCGACCAACAACGAACTCGGCTTCGACTACCTGCGCGACAACATGAAATACGACCGCGGCCAGATGGTCCAGCGCGGTCACAACTACGCCATCGTCGACGAGGTGGACTCGATCCTGGTCGACGAGGCGCGCACGCCGCTCATCATCTCTGGCCCGCTCGACGACCGCTCCGAACTCTACAACACGATCGACGCCTTCATCCCCATGCTGGATGAAAGCGACTACGAGATCGACGAGAAGCAGCGCTCCGCGAACTTCTCCGAAGCCGGCACCGAAAAGCTGGAGAACCTGCTGCGCCAGGCCGGCCTTCTGAAGGGCGAGAGCCTCTACGACGTCGAGAACGTCGCGATCGTCCACCACATCAACAACGCCCTGAAGGCCCACAAGCTCTTCACCCGCGACAAGGACTACATCGTCCGCAACGGCGAGATCGTCATCATCGACGAGTTCACCGGCCGCATGATGCCGGGCCGCCGCTACTCGGAAGGGCAGCACCAGGCGCTCGAAGCCAAGGAAAAGGTCCAGATTCAGCCGGAGAACCAGACGCTCTCCTCGATCACCTTCCAGAACTATTTCCGCATGTACGACAAGCTGGCCGGCATGACCGGCACGGCCTCGACGGAGGCGGAAGAGTTCGGCAACATCTACAAGCTCGAGGTCGTGGAAGTCCCGACCAACCTGCCGATCCAGCGCATCGACGAGGACGACGAGGTCTACCGGACCTTCGAGGAGAAGTTCAAGGCGATCATCGCCGAGATCAAGGCGGCCCACGAGCGCGGGCAGCCGGTTCTGGTTGGCACGACCTCGATCGAAAAGTCCGAACTGCTCGCCACCATGCTGCGGCAGTCGGGCTTCGACAAGTTCCAGGTCCTGAATGCCCGCTACCACGAGCAGGAAGCCTATATCGTCAGCCAGGCCGGCGTACCGGGCGCGGTGACGATCGCCACCAACATGGCGGGCCGCGGTACCGACATCCAGCTCGGCGGCAATATCGACATGCGCCTCGAGCGCGAGCTCGAAGGCATGGAGCCCGGCCCGGAGCGCGATGCGAGGGAAGCCGCGGTGCGCGAGGAAGTCCAGCGCCTCAAGGAACAGGCACTTGCCGCCGGCGGTCTCTACGTCATCGCCACCGAGCGGCACGAAAGCCGCCGCATCGACAACCAGCTGCGTGGCCGTTCCGGCCGTCAGGGCGACCCCGGCCGCTCGAAGTTCTACCTGTCGCTGCAGGACGACCTGATGCGCATCTTCGGCTCCGACCGCATGGACGGCATGCTGCAGAAGCTCGGCCTGAAGGAGGGCGAGGCGATCGTCCACCCGTGGATCAACAAGGCACTCGAGCGCGCCCAGAAGAAGGTCGAGGCCCGCAATTTCGACATCCGCAAGAACCTCCTGAAGTATGACGACGTCACCAACGACCAGCGAAAGGTGATCTTCGAGCAGCGCATCGAACTGATGGATGCCGATGCCGAGGACCTCAAGGAGATCGTTGCCGACATGCGCAACGAGGTGATCGAGGTCATGGTCGCCAAGCACATTCCGGAACGGGCCTATGCCGAGCAGTGGGATGTCGAAGGGCTGCAGGGCGAGGTCCAGCGCCTGCTGAACCTCGACCTTCCCGTCGTGGACTGGGCGAAGGAAGAAGGGATCGGCGAGGAAGACATCCGCGAGCGGATCACCGAAGCGGCCGACAAGGCCGTCGCGGACCGCACCGAACGCTTCGGCCCCGACATCATGACCTATGTCGAGCGGTCCATCGTGCTGCAGACGCTCGACAATCTCTGGCGCGAGCATATCGTCAACCTCGACCATCTGCGCTCCGTCGTCGGCTTCCGCGGCTACGCCCAGCGCGACCCGTTGCAGGAATACAAGTCCGAGGCGTTCGAACTCTTCCAGGCGCTGCTTGCAAACCTGCGGGAGGCCGTGACGGCGCAGATGATGCGCGTCGAACTGGTCCGCGAGGCGCAGGCTCCGGAACCGCCGCCGCTCATGGAAGGGCATCACATCGACGCGACGACGGGCGAGGACGAGTTTGCCGATGCCGACAATTCCGGCCTGCAGACGGCGCCCGAGGACCGCGATCCGGCCGATCCCCAGACCTGGGGCAAGGTCGGCCGCAACGAGGCATGCCCCTGCGGCTCCGGGAAAAAGTACAAGC
>JAEZHO010000382.1 GCA_023416545.1 Pseudomonadota bacterium | reverse complement strand
TCGGGGACAAGTCGACGCTGGCGCTGGCGCACGAGTGGTTCGCGCCGGTCGAGGGGTTCCGCATCGGCGCATGGGAGCGGGATCCGCAGGGCATCTATCTCGGCGGCAACCAGATGGCGATGACGGCAAGGTCGCTGCATGCGTTCGGGCAGGTCTACCGCAACGGCGGAAAGGCCGCCGACGGCACGCGCGTCGTCTCGCAGGACTGGATCGAGCAGTCGTGGACGCCCCGCACGAACTCCCGCTTTTCCGGCGACGGCTACGGCTACGGCTGGTTCCTGCGGACGATCGGCGGCGAGGAGGTCAGGTTCGGCTGGGGCTATGGCGGCCAGATGCTCTACGTGGTTCCCTCGCTCGGGCTTACCGTGGTGATGACCTCGGACGAGAATTCACCCTCTGCCAGAACAGGGTATCGTGACGATCTGCATGCCCTGCTGGGGGCGATCATTGGCGCCGTCCGTTCGGCCTGACGTTAGCCCTGATGATAGCCCTGCTGGTAGCAATGAAATTGCGTGGTGAAGAAACTTCGAAGGCATTTCAACGATCCGGCCCTCCCGTGCTTCCCCTTTCATCCCCGCGGCCCGATGCCCATCTATCCTGAAGCGGTCATCGGGAAGGGCCGGGTCGCGAACCGGTTGCCTCCCCCGGGAAGCACCCGGCGCCCGATGATGGTCGCAGACGGTGGCGGGCCGGCGTCAGGCCGGTCCCCACCCGAAGCTCCGGAAAAGGGTCGCCCCACCTTCATCCGGAGCTTCGGGAAAAACCGGAAGCGACCGGGCAGGCGGCAAACCTGACCAACCAATACCCTCGATACCGGCTGCCTGCCCACCTCTCGTCCCGTCGCGGAATTTTCCAGCGCGGCCGTTTGCGCTGGCCTCGTGTTGGCTGATGGCCGCTAGCGGTCCTGCTTCACGCCCAGCCAGATCATGTGCTTTGCGCCGCGTCCCCTGGTGCTGGCACGCGTCGGCACTTCCTCGACCGTAAAGCCTGAAGATTGCATCCGGCGCGTAAAGCGGGAATCGGGGGCGGAAGACCAGACGGAGAGGACGCCTCCGGGCCGCAGCGCGTTCTTGGCCGCACCCAGCCCGCCGGCGTCGTAGATGCGGTCGTTCTCTTCTCGGGTCAGCGCTTCCGGACCGTTGTCGACATCCAGCAGGATGGCGTCATAGGCGCTCCTGTCGCGACGGATCAGTTCGCCGACATCCGCCTCCACGATCGTGACCCGGGGATCGTCGAGGCAGCCCTTGAAGACGTCCGCCATCTCGCCCTTCGCCCAGCGGATCACCGCCGGGACGAGTTCGGCGACGACGACGCTCGCCTCCTGCGGCAGTTCGGCGAGCGCTGCCCGGAGCGTGAAGCCCATGCCGAGCCCGCCGATCAGGATCACCGGCCGCGGGCGGTCGCGGATCTTGTCGATGGAAAGGCGCGCGAGCGCCTCCTCGGAGCCGGAAAGGCGGCTGTTCATCAGCTCGTTGGCGCCGAGCATGATGGAGAATTCGGAGCCACGCCGCTTGAGGCGGAGCTCCTCGCCGCCGCCGGGTACCGTCGCGGTATCGATGAGGGTCCAGGGGATCACGGGCTCAGGCCGAAATGTCGATGACGCCGCAGTCGCCGGCTTCCGAGCCGAAGGCGAGGAGCTTGCCCGTGGCGCTCCAGCCCATGCCGGTGATGGCGCCCTTGCCGGGGCGGCGCAGAAGCGCCTCCTTGCCGTCGGCGATGCGGACGCCGAGGATCATGCCGTCGATGAAGCCGATGGCGAGGACTTCCTCGGCCGGATGGAAGGCGACCTGGGTGACCATGATGTCGGCGCGGGTGCCGAGCTCGAGCGGCGCCTTGCCCATCGGGCCGTCCTTGGCCGAGAAGGGCCAGACGATCGCGGCCGGCGCCCCGGAGGAGGCAAGCCACTTGCCCTTCACTGACCAGGAGAGCGACTTCACCTTGGCCGGGTAGCCGGTCATGCGCATGTGGCGGGCTTCGCCGGGCTTGCCGTCGAGCTTCCAGCCGTGCAGGGCATTTTCCTGCATGGTGGTGACGAGGAAGCGGCCGTCCGGGGAGAAGGTCACGCCCGTATGGGCGCCCTTCCACTCGAGATCAGCGGGCGCACCGTTGGTGCCGACCCAGTGCAGCGTGACGCCGTTGTAGCGGGCGGCGGCGATCCGCAGGCCCTTCGGCGCAAAGGCGAGGCCTTCGACCGTCCTCTCTTCGGAAAATTCCCTGGTCGAGCCGTCCGAGAGCCGGACGAAGCCGTTACGCCCATGCGCATAGCCGACGGCGCCCTGCGGGCCTCCGGCGACGGCCGCGATCCACTTGCGCGGCGCTTCGGCGATCTGCGTCACCGTGCCGTCCTGAGCGATGCGCAGGACCTTGCCGTCCTCGCCGCCGGTCAAGAGCGTCGGGCTATGGGGATCGCGAATGCAGGTCAGCAGCCCCTCGTGCGCCTCCGTCACCTTCTCCCCGCCGTCGAGACGGTGGATGGTGCCGGCGGCGGTTGCGAAGAGCGGGACTTCACCCAGGAAATGAGCGGCGACGACGTGACCTTCGAGATCAAGGGGAGCGACTGTCGGCATCAGGCAGGCGTCGCCTCGCAGGCCTTGAAGCTCTTCTCGATCTTCTCGACGTCCAGATCGCGGCCGATGAAGACGAGGCGGGATTCGCGCTTCTCGCCGTCCTTCCACGGACGCTGGTGGTCGCCCTCGACGATCATGTGGACGCCCTGCACCACGTAGCGCTCTGCATCGCCCTTGAAGGCGATGATGCCCTTGAGGCGCAGGATGTTGGGGCCGTCCGTCTGGGTGATCTTCTGGATCCACGGGAAGAACCGGTCGGGGTTCATCTCTCCGCCGCGCAGCGAAATCGACTTCACCGTCACGTCGTGGATGGGCGAGGGCGCGTGGTGGTGGTGCCCGTGATCGTGGTCGTGCCCATGGTCGTGTTGATGGTGATCGTGGTCATGGTCATGGTGGTGATGATGATGATGGCCATGATCGTGGTCGCAATCCGGTCCGCAGACATGGTCCTCGTGGCCATGGTCCAGGAACTGCGGATCGTTTTCCAGCGCCCGCTCCAGGTTGAATGCGCCCTGGTCGAGCACCTTGGCGAGATCGACGCCGGAGCGGCTCGTCTTGTAGATGCGCGCGCCGGGATTGATCGCCCGCACGACGTCTTCCACCTGGGCCAGTTCTTCCGGCGTCACGAGGTCGGTCTTGTTGATGACGACGACATCGGCGAAGGCGATCTGGTCCTCGGCCTCGCGGCTGTCCTTCAGCCGTAGCGGCAGGTGCTTGGCATCGACCAGCGCGACCACGGCGTCGAGCTCGGTCTTTGCCCTGACGTCATCGTCCATGAAGAAGGTCTGCGCCACCGGAACGGGGTCGGCGAGGCCGGTCGTCTCGACGATGATCCCGTCGAAGCGGCCGGGGCGTCGCATCAGGCCCTCGACGACGCGGATCAGGTCGCCGCGAACCGTGCAGCAGACGCAGCCGTTGTTCATCTCGTAGATCTCCTCGTCGGATTCCACGATCAGGTCGTTGTCGATGCCGATCTCGCCGAACTCGTTGACGATGACCGCATATTTCTTGCCGTGGCTCTCCGACAGGATGCGGTTGAGGAGCGTCGTCTTGCCGGCGCCGAGATAGCCGGTAAGGACGGTGACGGGAACGGGCTTGATGGTGGTCGTATCGGTCATGGAGAACCTCGAAGGATGTTCCGGCGCCGCATCGGCGGGAAAGGGTGTCGGCCTGATATAAGGGCAAGCCGGGAGCAGTTCAAAGGGTTTTGAATGTTATAAGGTGACGTTTGGGGTCAGGGGCGGGTGTCGATGTCCGTCTCGCGCAGCAGGCGGTCCGTCGTCAGCATCGGCTGTCCCGTCACCTTTGCGTGGGCGTAGTGGAAGCAGTCGAAGTTGCTCAGGTACCGACGGCCAATTCCATGCGTCTCGGCCACAGCGACGGCGTGCTGCAGTATCTCGCGCGGCATTCCCGTTTCCGTCAGCATGATCTGCCGGTCGTCCAGCCATTCGAGCACCGCTCCCTCTGCCTCCCGGTAACTGCAGTCAAGCTGGTCCGGACGCGAAAGGATGATGATGGCCTCCCAGGCGGCGAGCGCCGAGGTGAAGGGCGACGCGGCCGCAACCAGGGCCTCTTCGTAGGCATCGGCGGTCTCTTCACCGGCCATCAACGCCACGATCGCGCAGGCATCGACGACATCAGTCGGAATCCAGTGGGTGGTCGAGATCGTGAAACGCTTCGGGGTCGGCGGGACGCCGACCGGGCCTGAAGGCAAGGCCACGTTTTGCCAATATCCTCCTGGCGGTATCGCGCGGGGTCTCGTTCCTGAGCCGGGCGGCAATCGCTTCACGCAGGGCAGTTACGATTGCATCGGTGATCGTCGTGCGGTCGAGTTCCGCCAGTTCGCGCGCCAGGGCATCCGCCTGCTTGTTCCGGATGTTCAACGTCATCGGCGCCTCCTTGTGTAGTAAAAGGATAACCGATTGTGTAGCCGTTCGCAACGCGGACCTACCCCAGCTCCGCCACGTCGAAGGCCGCCACGTCTTCCAGCAGTTCCACGATGCCCTTGACCGCGTGGCCGAGGATCGCCTCGCCCTTCTCCGCGGTCGCGGCGGTCGCGTTTCCGGCGACGCCTTGCGGGTTGAGGTCGGACATCCTCCAGCCGAAGGCATGCGGGCCGTAGGCGCGGAGATGCCGGAAGCGGCGGGCGAATTCCGCCTGCCGGGAGGTGAAGGCTTGCGCCCTCGCCATGTCCACCCGGTCCGGATGGAGCGCCAGCATGACCGAGGTCTCGATGTCGCCGCCGTGGATGTCGATCGCCCTGTCTTCCGGCGCGATCAGGCCCTCGGGCAGGCCGAAGCGGGTCCAGCTCGTGGCCACGGCCAGCATGTTGAAGCGGATGCGCGCCTCGGTGGCGACGATGGTCATCAGCGGCGCATTGCCGCCATGGGCGTTCAGCATCACGAACTTGCGGATGCCCTGGCGGTGCAGGTCCTCGGCGATCCTGAGCCACCGCGTCACCGCCTCATCGAACGAAAGGGTCCTCGTTCCGGCAACATCCATGTGCTCGATCGAGTAGCCCACCGGCTCCGTGGGCAGAAAGGTGACCGGAAGACGAGCGGGGATGGCCTGGACCAGCTGGTCGACGATCCCGGTCGCGATGAGGGTGTCGGTGTCGAAGGGCAGGTGCGGGCCGTGCTGCTCATGGGCGCCGAGCGGCAGGACGGCGATCCAGTCGCTGCGTTCCGCCGGCGAAAGGGTCTTCTCGTTGTCGGCGAATTGCGGCCGTGGGTGAGGCATCTGGCGGTCCATCCCTCGTTTCGCTATGCATGGACCGAAGTCTATAGCCGTGCCGGCGTGGGCACGGAAGCGGGAAGGGCAGATGGCCAAGAAGAAGGACGGCAAGAAGAGCAAGGACGGCAAGAAAAAGGATGCGGAAGCCTTCGCTCCGGCCGATCTTGCGGCCGGGCTCACCCAGGCCGCCCGCTCGCTGCGTACCGCGCTCAGCCGAAGCCTTGCCGAAAGCGGCCTCTACGCGGGCCAGGACGGCGTGATCCTCGCGCTTGCGGAGGAAGACGGGCTGACGGCCGGCCAGCTCGCGGCCCATCTCGGCGTCAAGGCCCCCACCATGACCCGCACGATCGGACGCATGGAGGCGCAGGGCTTCGTGCGCCGCGGCGATGACGGCGAGGACGGGCGCCTGACGAAAGTGTTCCTCACCGACGCCGGCCGGGCGAGCGTCGCGCGGATCGAGCAGAGCGTCGCGGCCTGCGGCGAGCTTGCGCTCAGGGATTTCTCGGGCAAGGAAATCCGCACGCTGATGCGGCTCCTGCGGGCGCTCGACGACAATCTGCATGCCCCGCTGCATGCCCCGCTGCATGCCCCCCTGCAGGCCCCCGAATAAGTTGTTGGAACGCTCTCGCCGGGCAGTTGCGATCTCGGATTTAATTATTTAAAGATTTTAAATCCGGCCCGAGCCGGTACTTGCCTGGCCGGAGGGGACGTGGCGCAAAAGATCAAGCTGTCGACGATTGCCGAAAGCCTCGGCCTCTCCACCGCGACCATTTCTCTCGCCTTGCGTGACAGCCCCCTGGTGGCGGCGGATACCCGCGAGAAGATCAAGGAGCAGGCGCGCGCGCTCGGCTATATCTACAATCGTCGCGCCGCGAGCCTCAGGACCTCCCGGTCCGGCATCGTCGGCGTCGTGGTGCACGACATCATGAACCCGTTCTACGGGGAAATCCTGAAGGCCATCGAGAGCGAACTCGACCGTAGCGGCCAGACCTTCATTCTCTCCAACCACTACGATTCCGTCGAGAAGCAGCGGACGTTCATCGAGACGCTGCTGCAGCTGGGCGGCGACGGGGTGATCATGTCGCCCGCGATCGGAACGCCGGTGGAGGACGTCAAGCTCGCCGAGGCCAACGGCATGCCGGCGATCCTCGTCGCGCGGTCGATGGAGGGCGTCAGCCTGCCGATGTATCGCGGCGACGACAGCTACGGCATTTCGCTTGCCACCAACCATCTCATCGGGCTCGGCCACCGGGTCATCGCCATGATCGGCGGCACGGACCAGACCTCGACCGGCCGCGACCGCTACCAGGGTTATGTCAACGCGTTGCGCAAGGCAGGCATCGCGGTCGATCCGAACCTGCGCATTCCCGGCCCCCGCTCCAAGCAGGGCGGGTTCGAGGCGGCGGTGCATTTCCTGTCGCTGCCGCAGAAACCGACCGCGGCGGTCTGCTGGAACGACCTCGTCGCCATCGGCCTGATGAACGGCATCGCCCGTGCGGGACTGGTGCCCGGCGTGGACATCTCCGTCACCGGCTATGACGATCTGGAGGAAGCCTCGATCGCCATGCCGGCGCTGACCACGGTCTGGAACGGCCAGAGCGAGGTGGGCCGGCTCGCGGCGCGCGCGCTCCTCGACCGGCTTGCCGGCAGCCACGAGCCGGACGGCATCCACCTCATCAAGCCGGAGATGCGCATCCGCCAATCCACCGGCATCTACCGACCCCGCAGCTGAAGTCGAAGGAAAACAAACAGCATGTCCCAGCAGCCCGTTGCCATACTCGTTCCCGGCCGCATCCATCCGCGCGTCCTCGAGCGCCTGAAGGAAAGCTTCGAGATCGTCGCCGTCCCGATGGGTCCGGCGACCGACATCGACGCCGGCCTCCGCGACAGGATCCGGGGCGTGGCCGTTTCCGGTGCGCTGGACAACAGCTGGATCGAAAGGCTGCCGAACCTGGAAGTCGTCTCCAACTTCGGCGTCGGCTATGACGGGGTGGACACGAAGAAGGCCGTGGAGCGCGGCATCATCGTCACGCATACGCCTGACGTGCTGAACGACGAAGTCGCCGATACGACGATCGCGCTGCTTCTCAACACGATCCGCCAGTATCCTCGCGCGGAAACCTATCTTCGCGAGAGACGCTGGAAGAGCGAGGGGCCCTATCCGCTGACGCCGCTGTCCTTGCGGGGGCGCACGGTGGGCATCCTCGGCCTCGGCCGGATCGGCATGGAGATCGCCAAGCGGCTCGAGCCCTTCAAGGTCAGGATCGGCTACCATACCCGCACCCGCAAGGAGGGGTTGCACTACACCTATTATCCGTCGCTGAAGGCCATGGCCGAGGAGGTGGACACACTGATCTCGATCGTGCCCGGCACGGCCGCGACCCACAAGATCTTCACCTCCGAGATCTTCTCCGCGCTCGGCCCGAACGGCGTCTTCGTCAATGTCGGACGGGGCACGAGCGTCGACGAGGAGGCGCTCGCCGATGCGCTCCGCACCGGTACCATCGCCGCCGCCGGGCTGGACGTCTTCTACGACGAACCGAATGTCCCGCAGGCGCTGCTCGACCTTCCGAATGCCTGCCTGCTGCCGCATGTGGCCTCGGCCTCGGTGCCGACGCGCAACGCCATGGCCGACCTGGTCGTCGACAATCTCGTCGGCTGGTTCCGCGAACGCAAGGTGCTGACGCCGGTTCCGGAAACCCCGGTCCAGGCCTGACCGACTACTTCGCCGCCGCGCCCGCCTGGCGGATAGCGGCGGCAAGCGTCGTGGGAGGCGCGTCCGGCCGGCGGGTCGCGGCATAGTCCCGCACCGCCTTTCCGAATGCCTCGAAGAGGGCGCGGGACGGGGCATCCGTCTCGGCCCAGTATTCCGGGTGCCACTGCACGCCGACGGCGAAGCCCTTGGCGTCGATCACCGAAACCGCCTCGATCGTCCCGTCCTCTGCCGTCGCCTCGACCGCCAGCCGCGGCGCCGTCTCGGCGATTGCCTGGCGGTGCAGGGAATTGATCTGCACCTCGCCAGACAGGCCCAGATGGCGGGCAATGCAGCTGCCCTCGCGCACGAAGACCGGCTGGCGGATGGCATACATGTGGTCGCGCTCCGGCACGGGCGGCTTGCGGTGGTCCCAGATGCCCGGCTGTTCCTGTATCTCGCTTGCAAGCGTCCCGCCCAGCGCGACGTTCAGTTCCTGCAGCCCGCGGCAGATGGCGAGCAGCGGGATGCCGCGCTCGATGGCGCGGCGGATGAGGGGCAGGGAGGTCGCGTCCCGGGCCATGTCGTAGGGCCCGTCCACGTCCGTCGCTTCCTTGCCGTAGAGCGAGGGATGGACATTGGAGGCGGAGCCCGAGACGAGAAGGCCGTCGACCCGGTCGAGGATCGCGTCGGCATCGTTGCCGTCCTCGAAGGCGGGGATGATGAAGGTCATCACGTCCGCCACCTTGAGGGCCGCCCTGACGTACTGGTTCGGCGTGGCGTGCCAGTCGGTGCCATCGAAGTGGCGGATGTCGGCGGGCAGGGCAACGATCGGCTTGGACATTTACGGTCTCCGGAACTGCGGGGATTTCTGGCGCCGGATTGTCCCCGCTGTCAAGCAGTCCGGCTGACGCAGGCCGATCCGCCGGGACGGATGCCGCCGTGGCGACCCTTCCGGGATGGCGGCCCGACTGTGTCTCGGACAGATCACCCTAGTAAAATGTCATACGCAACCAATGAATAGGCGCGGCGATACTTGCGCGTCCGAATGGGACATGGTTACCTCCGCGGCTAACCGGGGAGATGGGAAGAAGACCTTCCCAGCGGTTTTGTCTTTTTGGGAGGTAATACATGGATCGTCGTTCATTCTTCAGGAGGGCGGCAGTAACGGGGGCCGGCGCGGCCGCGGCCACGGCGCTGGCGGCCCCGGCCATTGCCCAGGAAAATCCGAAGATCACCTGGCGTCTGACGTCTTCGTTCCCGAAGTCGCTCGACACCATCTATGGCGGCGCCGAGGACATCGCACGCCGCGTTTCCGATGCCACGGGCGGCAACTTCGTCATCCAGCCCTTCGCGGCCGGTGAAATCGTCCCCGGCCTCCAGGCTGCCGACGCCGTCAGCGCCGGCACGGTCGAGATGTGCCATACCTGCTCCTACTACTATGTCGGCAAGGATCCGACCTTCGCGATCGGCACCGCGATCCCGTTCGGCCTCAACGCCCGCCTGACCAATTCCTGGTTCTACGAGGGCAATGGCAACAAGCTCCTCAACGAGTTCTACGCGACCCACGGTCTCTACGGCATGATCTCCGGCAATACCGGCGCCCAGATGGGCGGCTGGTTCCGCAAGGAGATCAACACGGTCGACGACTTCAGGGGCGTCAAGATGCGCATCGCCGGGCTTGCCGGCAAGGTCGTCGAGAAGCTGGGCGTCGTGCCGCAGCAGATCGCCGGCGGCGACATCTATCCCGCTCTCGAGAAGGGCACGATCGATGCGGCCGAGTGGGTCGGTCCCTATGACGACCAGAAGCTCGGCTTCTACAAGGTCGCCAAGTACTACTATTACCCTGCCTTCTGGGAAGGCGGCCCGGTCATCCACTCCTTCGTCAATCTCGACCAGTGGAACAACCTGCCCAAGAACTACCAGGCAGCGCTGACCGATGCCTGCGCCTATGCCAATACCAGCATGATGGCGAAGTACGACGCCAAGAACCCGGGCGCGGTCAAGCAGCTCGTCGCCGACGGCACGATCCTGCGCCCGTTCAGCCAGGAAATCCTCGAGGCCTGCTTCAACGCCGCGCAGCAGGTCTATGCCGAGCTGACCGCTTCCAACGAGTGGTTC
>JAEZHO010000367.1 GCA_023416545.1 Pseudomonadota bacterium | reverse complement strand
GATCAGGTCGCCCAGTTCATCCTTCACCTCGTCCTTGCGTCCGTCGCGAAGCGCTTCCCGCAGCTCGCCGCTCTCCTCCTCGATCTTGTCGAGGATCGGCTCCGCTTCCGACCAGTCGAAGCCCACCTGAGCGGCCTTCTGTTGCAGCTTCAGCGCCTCGGTCAGGGCCGGCTGGCTGCGCTGGACGCCGCCGAGGAACCCGTCGCGGAAGTCCTCCGTAATCCCGCGCTGGCGCCGCCGTTCGGCGCGCTCGCGCTTCTCCTCCGCCTTGATCTCGTCCCACTGCACCTTGACGGCATCGGGCGTCGCGGCGTCCGAGACGGCAAAGACGTGCGGGTGGCGGCGGATCATCTTGCGGGTCACGGCGTGGACGACGTCGCCGAACGAGAATTGGCCGGCCTCCTCGGCCATCTGCGCGTGGTAGACTACCTGGAGGAGCAGGTCACCCAGCTCCTCGCAGAGATCGTCCGGGTCCTTGCGCTCGATCGCATCGGCCACCTCGTAGGCCTCCTCGATCGTGTAGGGTTTTATGGTCTCGAAAGTCTGCACGATGTCCCAGGGGCAGCCGCTCTGCGGGTCGCGCAGCGCCGCCATGATCTCGATCAGCCGGGAAATGTCTCGTGAGGCTTCCATGGTCGTTCCTGCGTCCTCGTCAGCGAAGCGGGATTGCGTTGTTGTCCTTGCCGGCCTGGTACGCGGTCGAGAGGCGGTCGTAGGCGTCGCGGATACGCTCTGCCTGCGCCTTCATCTGCGTGCGCAGCGGCTCGGCTTCCGCCTCGATCATCTCCGTCAGCGCATGCGATTGCCAGAAGGCATTTTGGCGACGGTAGCCGCCGGGCTCCAGTCCGAACACTTCCTTGAGGATCTTCAGGTCATGCGGAATGGCGAAGGCGTCGCGCGAATCCTCGTGGCTGAAGAAGTAATGGAAGTTGTCGAAGCCGGCCCAGGTGATCGCCGACATGCACATCGTGCAGGGCTCGTGCGTCGACAGGAAGATGAGGTCCTTCGTGTCGGGCTTCTCGCCCATCTCGTAGAAGCGCTTCAGCGTGTGCACCTCGCCGTGCCAGAGCGGGTTCTCCAGCTCGTTGTTGGTTTCGGCGATGACCAGCGAAAGGTCGGACTTGCGCAGGATCGCCGCGCCGAAGACCTTGTTGCCGGCGGCAACGCCGCGCTCCGTGAGCGGCAGGATGTCCTGCTCCATGACGTCGAGGAGACGAAGCGGGAGGGAGGCATTGGTCACGTGTCGACTCCTCTATCGTGGCCGAACTTTAGTTTTCGATCGTCCGCCGCGGAAGCGGTATTTCCGTCGTTCGCTATTCGGAGAATGCAAAAGGCGGCTTCAGGCGACCTGGACGCGGTTACGCCCCTGTTTCTTGGCCTGGTAAAGTGCCCGGTCCGCATCGTCGATCAGGTGCTGGAAGTCGGGATGGCCGCTCTGTTCCGCCAGGCCGATGGAGACCGTGGCATTGATCGTCGTTCCGTCGGCGAGCTTCAGTTCGCGCCCCATGAAGGCATCGCGGATGCGCTCTGCGACCTCGTTCGCCTGCTTGATGCCGGTCTCGACGAGTGCGACGAGGAACTCCTCGCCCCCGTAGCGGAAGATGATGTCCGCCGCGCGGCTGTTGTCGGCGATCGTCTCGGCCACCTGGCGCAGCACGAGATCGCCGGCGGAATGGCCCCATGTGTCGTTGATCGTCTTGAAGTGATCGACATCGATCATCAGGATCGAGAGCGGCGTGCCCTGCTGGAGGCTCAGCATGACCTCCCGGCCGAGGATCGACGGCAGGAACTTGCGGTTCAGCGCGCTGGTGAGCGGGTCGCGGGCATTGGCGGAGGCCGACAGGCTCTGGAAGAGGTCGGCCAGCAGGAACTTGATCTCCTCGATGCGCGCCTGCAGCCGTGCCACGAGGGGTGCCGCCTGCGCCACGCGGGCGTTTTCGAGCATCTCGATCTGCGGGATGAGTTCGCCGTCGATCTCCTCCATCGCCTTTTCGATCTTCTTCAGCATCAGCGCGCCCTGGAACATGACGCTGCCGCGATGGCGGAGCCACAGCCCGAATTCGGACTTGCCGATTGCATCGAGGCGCGGACTGCCCTCGCTGCCGAACAGGCCGAAGATTGCGGCCTGGCTCCATTCCATCAGCGCCGCGCGCTGGCTTTCACGCTCTACGCCGACGTCCTGGCCGAGCGTGAACAGCCGGTAGGCTTCCTCCACCTTGGCATGCTGCGATATGCCCTCGACATAGGCCGCGCTCATCTGCAGCATCGCGTAGTCGATGAGCTCGTTGAGAAGCACGATCGCCTCGGCGGTGTCCCGGTTGTGGTAGCCGGTCAGCACCTTTTCAGAGATCGCGGTCTTCAGCCCGCTCGCGCCCTCCAGCACCAGGTTGACCGGAATGTTCATGCGCGCATGGACCTTGCCGATCGTTCGCTGCGTTTCGGAAAAACCATCCGCGTCGCTCTTCGGGTCGAAATCGAGGAGGGTCAGCAGCCATTTCGTCAGTGCGCCGCCCAGGCGCTCCTGCACCATCGCGTGATTGAGGAACTGCGATGCCCGCTCGTGCTTGAGCAGGATTTCGTAGAAGTAAGAGACAAGATGCTCGATGTTTTCGCTGATAACCTCGCCCAACATGTCCTTCGCGGAGGAAAGAGCTGTATCTTCACGGGATTTCCAGAATTGCAGGCTATGCGTATGGGAGTTCATGATGGCACTTCATTGATATGCCGGTCGTTTACGGGGTTTGCCGGTGCTTTTCAATCGGCGCTTTGTCCGCGGTGCCGGATAACGGCAGGGCTTGCCTTTATTACGTTTGGAGATGACGATCCCTTTTGCTCGCCGCCGCCCCAAAGTTGAAACAGAAATGCCCCTCGACCTGCACTCAGGGATTTCCGTTCCTTCATGCAGCGCCTGCGGTCTGTCATAAGGATGCGATGACCAAGGAACCCACCGTGAGCGAGTCCCGTCGCCTTTCCGCGTTTCCCATCGTCTTCAAGGTGCGCGGGCGTGTGGTCGCCGTTTTCGGAAACGGAGCCGAAGCCTTCGCCAAGGTTCGCCTGCTGCGGAACACGGATGCGGTGATCGTCGCCTATGCGGACGATCCGGAAGCCGACTACCGGGATTTCCTTGCAGCCGATCGCATCGAGGTCGTTTCGGCGCCCTTCGACGCCTCCCAGGTGACCGGCGCCGCTCTCGTCTTTGCCGCCACCGGTGAACCCGCGCAGGACAGGGTCATCGTCGCGGCCGCCCGAGCCGCCCGTATCCCGGCGAATGCAGTCGACCAGCCCGAACATTGCGATTTCCTCACGCCGGCGCTCGTCAACCGCGCTCCTGTTGCCGTAGCGATCGGCACAGAGGGCGCCGGACCCGTTCTCGCCCAGATGATCCGTGCCCGCATCGACCAGATGCTCTCGCCATCGCTCGGCGGGCTTGCGTCGCTTGCGATCGACTACCGCGAGGCGGTGGAGCGTCTCGTGCCGAAGGGCGTGTCACGCCGTGTTTTCTGGCGCCGCTTCTTCTCCGGCCCGGTCGCCGCGAACATCGATGCCGGCGATACCGCCGCCGCGCGCCGCGAGGCCGACGAACTCCTCTCCTCGTCCGGTCGCGTCCGCGGCCACGTCTGGCTGGTCGGCGCGGGTCCCGGTGCCGAGGACCTGCTGACGCTGCGGGCCCAGCGGGTGCTGATGGAGGCCGACGTCATCGTCTACGACGCGCTCGTGCCGCAGGCCATCGTCGACATGGGCCGCCGGGATGCCGAGCGCCTTTCTGTCGGCAAGCGCAAGAACTGCCACTCGAAGTCGCAGGCCGAGATCAACCGGCTGCTGGTGCAGCTGGGCGAGGACGGCAAGCGCGTCGTCCGGCTGAAATCCGGCGATCCGCTCGTCTACGGTCGGGCAGGGGAGGAAATGGCGGCGCTGCGTGAAGCCGGCATCTCCTACGAGATCGTGCCCGGCATCACGTCTGCCTTCGCGGCCGCTGCCGATTTCGACCTGCCGCTGACGCTTCGCGGCGTCGCCTCCTCGCTCGTCTTCACCACCGGCCACGACCTTTCCGGCGCCGTCCTGCCGGACTGGGCGAGCCTTGCCGTGTCGGGCGCCACGATCGCGGTCTACATGGGGCGCACCGTTGCCGCCTCCGTCGCCGGGCGGCTGATCGTCGCCGGCCTTTCGCCGGATACCACCGTGGCTGTCGTCGAGAATGCCAGCCGCGCCGATCGCCGCCTCTTTCACGGCGTGCTCAAGGAACTCCCGGACCTGGAGGCGAGGGAGGATCTCGCCGGTCCGGTCATGGTCATCATCGGCGAGGCAGTCGCCGGTGCGAATTTCGCAAGATCCGAGCCCCTTTCCGCCTGGACCGGAAAGGCTCGTGCCGAGATGGGAATGGAAGCATGACGGACAAGGTCTTGACCGCAAACCGGCTGACGGACGGTATCGCTGTTTGGCTCGACGCCAACGGCCAATGGGTGGAAAACCTGCAGGACGCCCTGGTGGCGCGCCATGCGGAGGCCGTCGCCTCGCTCGAGGCGATCGGCAAGCGCGACTTCGCCGCCAACCGGGTGGTCGACGTCAACGTCATCGACGTGACCGAGGTGAAGGGCCAGCTCTGGCCCGTGCGCCTTCGCGAGCGCATCCGCGCCGCCGGCCCGACCATGGAATATGCGGCCGGCTACCGCCCCGCCGACGCAGCCTTTATCGCAGTCTGAGGAAGTCATGTACCGTTACGACGAATTCGACCACGCCTTCGTCAAGAGCCGCGTCGAGCAGTTCCGCGACCAGGTCAACCGCCGCCTTTCCGGCGAACTTGCCGAGGATGCCTTCAAGCCGCTCCGGCTGATGAACGGCGTCTATCTCCAGCTGCATGCCTACATGCTGCGGGTGGCGATCCCCTACGGCACGCTGAACGCCCGGCAGATGCGCATGCTGGCCCATGTGGCGCGCAGGTACGACCGCGGCTATGGCCATTTCACCACCCGCCAGAACATCCAGTTCAACTGGCCGAAGCTTTCCGACACGCCGGATATCCTCGACGAGCTGGCGACCGTCGAGATGCATGCGCTGCAGACCTCCGGCAACTGCATCCGCAACGTCACGGCCGACCATTTCGCCGGTGCGGCCGCCGACGAGGTCGCCGATCCGCGGCCCTATGCGGAAATCCTGCGCCAGTGGTCCTCCGTCCACCCGGAATTCTCCTTCCTGCCGCGCAAGTTCAAGATCGCCGTCACCGGCGCCCCGCGGGACCGGGCGGCGATCCAGGTCCACGACATCGGCCTGCACCTGAAGCGCAACGAGAAGGGCGAACTCGGCTTTTCCGTCTATGTCGGCGGCGGGCAGGGCCGCACCCCGCTGATCGCCAGGAAAATCCGCGACTTCCTGCCGGAAGAGGATCTCCTGACCTACACGACGGCGATCGTGCGCGTTTACAATCTCTTCGGCCGGCGCGACAACAAGTACAAGGCGCGCATCAAGATCCTCGTGCACGAGATCGGCGTCGAGGAAATGACGCGGCTGGTGGAGGAGGAGTTCTCCCAGCTCAGGGGCAGCGAGCTGACCCTGCCGGAGGCCGACATCGAGGCCATCACCCGCTATTTCGCGTTGCCCGCCCTGCCGGATCGCCCCGAAGGCTGGGCGCAGCTTGCCGGCTGGAAGAAGCAGGACGCAGGCTTTGCCGGCTGGGTGGACCAGAACGTCGCGCCGCACAAGCATCCCGACTATGCCATGGTGACCGTCTCGCTGAAGCCGATCGGCGGCATTCCGGGCGACGCCAACCACGAGCAGATGGACGCGATCGCCGAGATCGCCGAGGAATATGCCTTCGACGAGATCCGCATCAGCCACGAGCAGAACGTCATCCTGCCGCATGTGGCGCGGGCCGACCTCGAGCCGGTCTACCGGGCGCTGGTGGCGCAGAACCTCGCGACCGCCAATGCCGGGCTGATCACCGACATCATCGCCTGTCCCGGTCTCGACTACTGCGCGCT
>JAEZHO010000365.1 GCA_023416545.1 Pseudomonadota bacterium | reverse complement strand
GCGAGACGGACGGCCTGCTCGGCGCAATCCAGCATCCGGACGACGGATACATCCAGCCGGCGGATCTGACCCAGGCGCTGGCGAAAGGGGCCCGCGACCGCGGCGCCACCATCTACCGGAACACGGCAGTCACCGCGATCGAGCAGCAGCCGGACGGCCTGTGGAAGGTGACGACGGACAAGGGCGAGATCATCGCCGAGCACGTCATCTCCTGTACCGGAAGTTTCGCCCGAAAAACCGGCGAGATGGTCGGCATCAATATCCCGGTCCTGCCGGTCGAGCACCAGTACATCGTCACGGAGCCGCATCCCGCGATCCAGGAGCGGCGCAGGAAGGGACTGCCCGAAATGGGCGTGCTGCGGGAAGCCGACAGCGCCTGGTACATGCGCGAGGAAGCCGGCGGCCTTCTGCTCGGGCCCTACGAGGTGGGAGCGCCGGTCTGCTATCTCGACGGTCCCTCGCCGGAAAGCGAATACGAGCTTTTCCAGGAGGACCTGGACCGGCTGATGCCGCATATCGAGACGGCCATCGCCCGCGTTCCGGCCTTCGGGGAAGTCGGGATCAAGAAGGTTTACAACGGCGCGATCGCCTATACGCCGGATGGCAACCCGATCGTCGGTCCGGCGCCGGGCCTCACCAATTTCTGGCTGAACGAGGGGCATTCCTTCGGAATCACGGCCGCCGGCGGCGCCGGGTGGCAGCTCGCCGAATGGATCGTCGACGGCGAGCCGACGGTCGACCTCATGGGCGTCGATCCCCGCCGGTTTGGCCCCTACGCCACCGAGGGCTACCTCATCGCGAAGACGGAGGAAGCCTATGCCAACGTCTTCACCATGCATTACCCGGACGAGGAGCGCGCCGCCGCCAGGCCGCTGAAGGTCACGCCCGTCTACGACCGGTTGAAGGCTCGCGGCGGGGTCTTCGGTTCGGTCTACGGCTGGGAGCGCGCCAACTGGTACGCCCCGGAAGGTTACGAGGTGCCGAAGGACCAGCTGGGCGTCGGGGCGGACGTGATTACCAGCCACAATCATGCGCCGCCGCTCGAGGACGGGCGGATCGTGGAGAAGTGGTCCTTCCGCCGCTCCAACTACTTCGAGCACGTCGGAAACGAGGTTTTGAACGTGCACGAGAACGTCGGCGTGCTCGACATGTCGCCCTTCGCCAAGATGGAGGTCTCCGGCCGGGGCGCGCGGGCCTGGCTGGAGTCGATCCTCGCCAACGCCATTCCCGGCAAGCGCGGACGAATAGCGCTTGCCCACGTCCTGACGCCCGCCGGCGGTGTCCGGGCCGAATTCACCGTCTACGAATGGGCGCCGGGGCGGTTCTACCTGGTATCGGCGGGAGCGCTCGAAGCCCATGACCACGACCTCCTCTGGCGACTTGCGCCGAAGGACGGCTCGGTCGTCCTGCAGCCGATCACGCAGAAATATGGCGTGCTGGTGCTAGCCGGTCCGAAGTCCCGCGACGTGTTGAGGAAGCTCACCCGGACAAGCCTCGAGAGCCGGGACTTTCCGTGGCTGACCGCCAGGCAGATCTCCGTCGGTGTCGCCACGGCGCATGCGCTACGGGTGAACTTCGTGGGCGAACTCGGCTGGGAGCTCCATCATCCCATCGAGATGCAGGCCTATATCTTCGACCGGCTGATGGAGGCCGGCGCGGAGTTCGGTATCAGGCCGTTCGGCATCCGGGCGATGAGCGCCATGGCGGTGGAGAAGTCCTACCGCAACATGGGGCGCGAGCTGTCGATCGAATACAATGCCTACGAATCCGGGCTCGACCGGTTCCTCAAGCCCGAGAAGTCCTTCATCGGCCGCGATGCGATGCTCGCCTACAGGGAGAGGGGGCTGAAGTGGAATTTCGTGACGCTCGTGGTCGAGGGCAACCGGGATGTCGATGCACGCGGCTCGGAAGCGATCTACGATCTTTCCGGTGAACTGGTCGGACGCGCCACGAGCGGCGGATACGGATGGCGTGTCGGCAAGTCCCTGGCGCTCGCCATGGTAAAGCCGGAACACGCCGGCGAAGGCACGCGGCTGAAGATCAGGATCCTCGGGGATCTATACGATGCCACCGTCGTGCCCGAGAGCCCCCATGATCCGGAGAATATCTCGCTTCGTTCCTAGCGGGCGGAGCTGCGTCCCAACATGAAAACGGTCGTCCGGGTTTTTCGTCTTGCGGCAACAACTTGGCCACGGGAATTAACGGTTATGCAAACGCGCCCTGTTATCTTGTTCCAACTTGGGGCAGTAACCACTGAAGGGGCATCATGACTTTCCTTGGCATTTCCGGGATGCAGTATTCCGGCCAATCTCTTGCGGACTCGCGCATCCTGCTTGCCGAGGATTCGAACGTCTTCACGTCGATGATCGGCAGCCGCCTCAAGGAGCTGTTCGGCATCGAGGTCGAGATCTGCCGCAATTTCGAGGAGTTGCAGCTGGCCTACGACCGCTCGCCGACACCGGTG
Source organism: Pseudomonadota bacterium (assembly GCA_023416545.1). Taxonomy (GTDB): domain Bacteria; phylum Pseudomonadota; class Alphaproteobacteria; order Rhizobiales; family Rhizobiaceae; genus Neorhizobium. The sequence goes on along the minus strand of JAEZHO010000365.1, from coordinate 1,652 downwards.
ACGCTGGCGATATCCAATATCAACCTGCCGGGAGCCGAGAAGGGGGAGGCGCTGGAATACCTGGTGGACCTGTCGATCCCGACCATCGTGTTCACCGGCACCTTCCACGAGGGAATGCGCGACCAGCTCCTCGCCAAGGACATCGTCGACTACATCATCAAGGACAATGTCTTCGCCGTGGACATGCTGGCGGAATCCGTCGCGCGCTTCCTGACCAACCATCGCCATCACGTGCTGATCGTCGACGACAGCCCCACGGCGCGGGCCCTGCTGACGAGCCGCCTGAAGCGCTACAACTTTCGGGTCAGCGCGGCCGACAGCGGCGCGAAGGCCCTGGAGATCCTCAAGGCCAACAGCGATATCGGCCTGATGGTCACCGACTACAACATGCCCGACATCGACGGTTTCGAGCTGACGCGGCGCATCCGTTCGGTGCGCGGTTCGCACGAGTTGCGCATCATCGGCGTATCCTCCTCCTCGAACCGCCTCCTGTCGGCGCGCTTCCTCAAGGCGGGCGGCAACGACTTCATGCTGCGGCCCTTCATCGACGAGGAATTCTACTGCCGCGTCAACCAGAACCTCGATACGCTGATCCAGATCCGCTCGATGCGGGGCGATCAGCGGCCGGTCGCGGCATAGTCCTGGGGCCAGCCTAGGCCGCGACGCTCGCCTTGGCGGAATCCATGGCGAGCTTGCGGCCCGCACGCTCCTGCTGCGGCGATCGATTGTAGACTTCGCGGTAGCATTTGGAGAAGTGGGACGCGGATACGAAGCCGCAGGCAACCGCCACATCGACAACCGGCATGGCCGATTGCACCAGCAGGTGGCGGGCCCGGTCGAGCCTGATCTCGAGATAGTAGCGGGCCGGTGAACGGCCCATCTCCTGGCGGAACAGGCGCTCCACCTGCCGACGCGAAAGATCGGCCTCTTCGGCGATCTCCAGGAGCGACAGCGGCTCGGAGAGATTGTTTTCCATCAGCTCGATGATCGAAAGTACCTTGGCGTTCTGCACGCCGAGCCGTGCCCGCAGCGGCAGCCGCTGGCGGTCGTGCGGGCTCCTGACGCGATCCGTCAGCTGCTGCTCGCAGATGCGGCTGACGAGGTTCTCACCGAAATCCTCGCCGATCAGGTTGAGCATCATGTCAAGCGATGCTGTCCCGCCCGCGCAGGTATAGATGTTGCCGTCGATCTCGTAGAGGTCGGCATAGACTTCCGCCTGCGGGAAGGCTTCCGCGAAGCCGGGCAGGTTTTCCCAGTGTATGGCGCACCGCCGACCCTCCAGGAGCCCCGCCTGGGCGAGTATGTGCGCGCCGGTGCAGAGGCTGCCAAGGGCGACGCCGCGGTTATGGGTTTCCCGAAGCCAGGCGTTGACGCTCTTGTTGTCGTAGGCCTCGACATCGATGCCGGAGCATACGAGCACCATGTTCGGACGCTTCTCGTCGCCGAGATGCCTGCGTTCCTGGGCGATCGACGTGTCGACCTCGACGCCGATGCCGGCGGAACAGAGAACCTTCTGGCCATCGGCGGAACAGAGGCGCCAGTCATAGGCGCGATAGCCCAGCATGCGGTTCGCGATCCGCAGCGTTTCCACCGCGGCGGAAAAGGGGAGCATCGTGAACTCCGGGACAAGGAAGAAGACCAGTGTCCTTTTT
>JAEZHO010000356.1 GCA_023416545.1 Pseudomonadota bacterium | reverse complement strand
GGCCGACCATGATTCCGTCGATGACGAGGGAATGCATGGGGATGAAGGTGCCCGCCAGGAGCGACCAGATGATAGTGCCGAGATAGCCGCAGATGAAGCCGCTTCTCCAGCCGAGAAGGATGCCGATAAGCGGCGGGAGAAAGGCGAAAATCCGCCACTGGATCACGCCGGGAACCAGCTGGATCGGATTGGCATAGGCCCAAAGGACGCCGGTTGCGGCTGCGCCTACGAGCGAAAGAACCAACGGGAAAAACGTATTGCCCTCGCTGTGGCTGATCGATGTGTCTGACATGTCTGTCCCCAAAAATTCGTCAAAACCTCCCGCGCCGCATCAAGCAAAATCCGTGCCTGTTGCGGTCATGGCCTGCGCGTCGCCGCGATTCCGCGCGGCCGATCGAACTGTTGGAAAGAAGGCGCTGACCGGTGTAGGTGCGGGGCCTCCAGTACGAAGGATGATTTGATGAAGCACGACATCATAGAAGTACCCGTGGTCTCGGAGGCGATACGCCGCCTCGGCGCCCCGACCTCCGCGCTGACGCGGATCGGCAGCACTCTCTACACCTGCGGGATGCCGCCCATCGACGTTTCGACCGGCGAGATCGTGCGCGGCGATATCACCACCCAGACCCGCGCCTGCCTGGAAGCCCTTTCGTTCACGCTGAACCATGCCGGCTCGTCGATGGACAACGTCTTCAAGTCGCTGGTCTTCCTGACCGACAACGCACTCGCGGCCGACATGAACAAGGTCTACCGGGAGTTCTTCCCGCAGCACTTTCCGGCCCGCAGCTGCGTCGCGGTCAAGCCATGGGCGCTCTTCGACATCGAGATCGAGTGCATAGCCGCCGCAGGCTAGCCCGCCCGGTTCCATAGGCGGTCCCTATGGCTGCCATTCGTGGCGGCTATTTGATACCGAACTGCCGCCGGTGATTAATCCTGCCCACAAACCATGCAACAAGAGAGGGTGACATTAAAATGAGCGCAATGACGATTTCCCGCCGCCTCGCGGCCGGCCTGCTGGCCGGTGCGATCGGCCTTTCCTCCGCGACGACGGTTCTTGCCGAGACCACGATCCGTCTCGGCCACGTGCTGGCCGACTCCCACAGCTGGCATGTCGCGGCCACCTCCTTCGCCAAGGACGTGGCGGAGAAGACGGAAGGCCGCGTGAAGGTCGAGGTCTATCCTTCGGGCCAGCTCGGTTCCGAGAAGGAAGTCATCGAGGGAATGCAGATCGGCGCGATGGATGCCGGCGTCATCGGCAGCGGTTCCTTCCAGTTCGTCGAGCCGAAGTTCGGCATCATCGAGATGCCCTACGCCTGGACGAGCCGCGAGCAGGCTTTCGCCGCCCTCGACGGCAAGCTGGGTGAGGAACTGGCCACCATTCTGCGCCCGAAGGGCATCGAAGTGCTTGCCTGGTGGGAGAACGGCTTCCGAAACATCACCAACAATGTACGTCCGATCACCAAGCCGGAAGACCTTGCCGGCCTGAAGATCCGCGTCACCCCCGACAAGGTGCGCCTCGCGACCTTCGAGGCTCTCGGCGCTCAGCCGGCCCCGCTCGCCTTCGGCGAACTCTACTCCGCACTCCAGCAGGGCGTGTTCGATGCGCAGGAAAACCCGCTGTCGATCATCGAATCCTCGTCCTTCTTCGAAGTCCAGAAGCACCTGTCGATGAGCGGCCACATCTGGGGCGCCGCCTGCCTGACCGTCTCGACCATCGCATGGTCGCAGATCTCGCCGGAAGACCAGGCGATCGTCAAGGAAGCTGCCGTCCGCTGGGGCAATGAACAGCGCAAGATGGTGGCGGAAGGCGAACTCGAGCTGATCGAGAAGCTGAAGGCCAAGGGCATGCAGGTCAACGAAGTCGACAAGGCGGCCTTCGTCACGGCGCTCGAGCCGATCTGGGAAAGCCAGAAGGAAACCTTCGGCGCCGACCTCCTGGCCATCATGGACAGCTATCGCAAGTAAACCGACCTTTCCCGCCCGGCCATGCCGGGCGGGGCTTTCTCTCCTCCCTGCACCGTCAGCTCTTTCCGCTTCCGGAGTCTCCAATGCCAGACGCATCAACGCGTTCCACGCGCCTTGCCAGGGCGATCGATGTCGCAGCGACATCGATCGGCGCCTGTGCCGTCGCCTGCTTTACCGGCCTCATCGTCTATGTGGTCGTGTGCCGCTACGCGTTTTCCTTCACGCCGCGCTGGTCGGAGGAAATTCCGCGCCTGCTCCTGGTCTGGGCGACCTTCATCGGCGGGATCTCCGCCTTCATCCGCGGCACGCACCTTTCGGCCGGGCTGACCGATCTGCTCTTCAAGCCGGGCAGGTTCCGCGTGGCTCTGAGGAGGCTCGCCAGCCTCTGCTCGGCGGTCTTCATGGCCGTCCTGCTCTGGACCGGCTGGAAGATGACCGTGCTGACCTGGGGGCATGAGACGACGGCGCTGAGCTGGCCGGTCGGTCTCACCTACCTGGCTCTGCCGGTAAGTGCCGCCTTCTCCCTTCTTGCAATCCTACTGGTGGAATGGCGCAAATGAGCATTGCCCTCGTCGTACTCCTGGGCGTCTTCGTCCTCCTGGTCCTGATCGACGCGCCGATCATGATCGCGCTTGCGCTTTCCTCGGTCGCCTATCTGCTTGTCGCCGATGCCGTCCCGGTCATCGTCGTCGCCCAGCGCATGGTGGCGGGGATAGACAGCTTCACGCTGCTTGCCATCCCGCTCTTCCTCCTGGCCGGCGTCCTCATGGTGCACGGCGGGCTTGCGCCGCGGATCGTCAATCTCTGCGCCGCCGTCGTGGGGCAGCGCACCGGCGGGCTTGCCATCGTCATGATCGCCGCCTGCATGATGTTCGGCTCGCTGTCGGGCTCCGGCGTTGCAGACGTCGTTGCGATCGGCTCGATGATGCTGCCGGCAATGAAGGAGCGCGGTTATCATCCGGGCTTCTCCGCGGCCGCGCTCGGCTGCGCCGGTTCGCTCGGAACCGTCATTCCCCCCTCGATCGTGCTGATCGTCTACGGCACCGCGACCGGTACCTCGATCGGCCAGCTCTTCGTCAACTCGATCGGCCCCGGCATTCTTCTGGGCCTCGGCCTGATGGTCGTCGCCTGGTGGATCTCCCGCAAGAACGGCTGGAAGGGCGGCGAGGCATTCTCCTGGGAACGTCTCGGCAAGGCGCTGCGCGAATCGGTGCTGGCGCTTCTCGCTCCGGTGATCATCGTCGGCGGTATCCGCTTCGGCGTCTTCACCCCGACCGAGGCTGCCGGCATCGGCGTCGCCTATGCGCTCGTGGTCGGTATCTTCGTCTATCGCCAGCTCAGCTTCTCCAAGGTCTTCAGCCTGCTCCGCGACACGACCGAAATGACCGGCGGCATCCTGATGGTGATCGCGGCCGCTTCCGTCTTCGGATGGATCCTGACCGTCGAGCAGGTTCCGCAGATGGTCGTCAACGCCATTACCGGCACGACGGAAAGCGCCACCATGGCGCTGGTGATGATGATGGTCGCGGTGCTGATCCTCGGCACGTTCATGGAATCGATCGCCATCATCCTGATCCTCGCCCCGGTCTTCCTGCCGGTCCTTCGGGTGTTCGAGATCGACCCGGTCTATTTCGGAGTTCTGCTGACCATCAACCTGGCGATCGGCGCCAACACGCCGCCGCTCGGCATCGACCTGATGGCCGCATGCCGCACCGGTGGCATCCCGATGTCGGCCTCCTTCCGATATCTCCTGCCCTTCCTCGGCGTGATGACCCTCGTCCTCTTCGCCCTGGTGCTTTTCCCAGGCCTGATGACGCTGATGTCGTTCGGCTCGTGATCGCGGCCCCCTTCCATTGAGAGAGTATCCATGCCCTTGCCTGCCAACCACCGCGCCAATATCGATCGCTACTGGTCGACGATCGAAAGCTCGGCCGAGATCGGAAAGGGGCGTGCCGGAGGGCTTTCGCGGCTGACCCTGACCGACGACGACCGGCGGATGCGCGACCTCTTCGTCAACTGGTGCCGGGAAGCCGGGCTTTCCGTCGAGATCGACGAACTGGGCAATATCTTCGGACGCCGCGAAGGCAGCGATCCGACGCTGGCGCCGGTGATGATCGGCAGCCATCTCGACACCCAGATCAACGGTGGTCGCTTCGACGGCATCGCCGGCGTCCTCGCCGGCCTCGAAGTGGTCCGCAGCCTCAACGATGCCGGCCACGTCACCCGCCGGCCGATCGTGATCGTCGACTGGACCAACGAGGAGGGCGCGCGCTTCTCGCCGCCGATGGTTGCCTCCGGCTGCTTCGTGGGCGCCTACGAGGTGGACTGGGTCAAGGAACTGATCTCCGACGACGGCGCCCGCTTCGGCTCCGAGCTGGAACGCATCGGCTACAACGGCAACAAGCCGTGCAGGGCCGGCGAGATCGACGCCTATTACGAGCTCCATATCGAGCAGGGCCCGATCCTCGACCTGGAAAAGCGCGACGTCGGCGTCGTCACCGGCGGATATCCGAGCTACGGCATGCGGGTGCGGTTCGACGGCAGGACGGCCCATACCGGCCCGACCCCCATGGACCTTCGCCGCAACGCATTGATCGCCGGAGCCCGCTGGCTGACCGCGGTCGACGACATCGGCTGGGATTTCGCCGTGGGTGACGGGAAGGCAACCGGGGCCCGGCTCGCCGCCTGGCCGAACAAGCCGGGAATTCTCTCCGA
>JAEZHO010000355.1 GCA_023416545.1 Pseudomonadota bacterium | reverse complement strand
ATGGCTTTACGCCGCGATCGAACCGCTGACGCCGGAACGCCTGGCGCGCACCGAGGCCTCGCGCCGCTATGCGGATGCATGGCTGAGGGAACTTCCGATCCGCCGCGGCAGCTATGCCGGGCACGAGAGCGTTACGATCGCGGATGCGGGCGAGGAGCGGGAATACCTCGCGGTCTCGGCGCAGATGCCGGAGGCAGGGTGGACGGTGACAGTGCTCGCCGATACCGGCACCGTGCGGGCGCAGACCCAGACCGTCATCGTGGCGATCCTGCTTTTCCTCTGCCTTGCGGCGCTGTTCCTGGCGATCATCATGCAGCGCCGGGCACGGCTGAACGAGCGGATGCAGATGCAGGCCGATGCGAAGCAGGAGCTGGAAAAACGCGTCGTCGAGCGCACCGCGGATCTCGCCCGCGTCAACAGCCGTATCGAAAAGGAGATCGCCGAACGGCGGCTGACGGAGCAGCGCCTTCGCCAGACCCAGGCCGACCTGATCCAGGCCGGCAAGCTCGCCGGGCTCGGCCAGATGTCGGCGGCGCTGTCGCATGAATTCAACCAACCGCTGGCGGCCGCGAAGACCTATGCGGAAAGCGCGGCCATGCTGATGGAACGTGGCCGCATCGACGAGGCGCGAGACAATGTGCGCCGGATTTCCGCGCTGATCGACCGGATGGCCTCCATCAGCCGGCATCTGCGCAATTTCGCCCGCAAGCCCAACGAGAAGCTGGGTGCCGTCTCGGTCGGCGAGGTCGTCGCGGATACGTTCGAGATCGTCGAGACGCGGCTGAATATCGCCAAGGCCACGCTCAGCATCGACCTTCCGCCCGATCTGCCCCAGGTCCGGGCGGGAGCGGTCCGCCTGCAGCAGGTGCTCGTCAACATCATCACCAATGCCGCCGATGCCGTCGAGGGGCGGGAGCACAGGGTGATCGAGCTTTCCGCGCACCGTGAGGCGAACAGGGTGGTGATCCTTGTCCGCGACCGGGGAACGGGCGTTGAAGCAGCGATACGCGAACGGATATTCGATCCCTTCTTCACCACGAAAGGCGTCGGCAAGGGGCTGGGCCTCGGACTTTCGATCTCCTACAACATCATCAAGGACTTCGGCGGCAGCCTGACCGTGTCCGATCATCCCGACGGCGGTGCGGTCTTCCGCATCGAACTGGACGTCGCAACCGAGGTTCTCAAGGCGGCGGAATGAGCGAGCAACGTGTCTTTCTGGTGGACGACGAGGAGGAGTTGCGCCGGTCGACGGCGCAGGCGCTCGAGCTTTATGGGCTGCCCGTCGTCACCTTCTCCAATGCCGACCATGTGTTCGAGCTTCTCGGCTACAGCTTCGATGGCGTGGTGGTGACGGATATCCGGATGCCGGGAACGGACGGGATGACGCTCCTGCATCGGATCCGCGACCTCGACAGCGAAATCCCGGTCATCCTGGTCACCGGGCACGGCGACGTGCAACTGGCGGTCAAGGCGATGCGGGAGGGAGCCTACGACTTCCTGGAGAAGCCGTTCACCCCCCAGCATCTCGCCGGCGTCATCCGTCGGGCGATGGACAGGCGCGGCCTGGTGCTCGAAAACCGGCGTCTCAGGGCCGTGGCGGGCAAGCGGGACGACCTGGAGGCGCGCCTGCCCGGCCGGACCCAGGTCATGGTGGATCTCCGCTACCGTATCCGCGCGATCGGGGCGACGGATGCCGATACGCTGATCATCGGCGATACCGGGGCCGGCAAGGAAGTCGTCGCGCGGGCGCTGCACGATATCAGCCCCAGGGCCAACCGCCCCTTCATCGCGATCAACTGCGCCGCGCTGCCGGAAAACCTCATCGAAAGCGAATTGTTCGGCCACGAGGCCGGGGCCTTTCCCGGCGCGATCCGGGCCCGCTACGGCAAGTTCGAGCATGGGCGCGGCGGCACGATCCTGCTGGACGAGATCGGATCGCTGCCGTTCGACCTGCAGGCGAAATTCCTGCGTGTCCTCCAGGAGCGCGTCATCACCCGTCTGGGATCGAACGAAGTGGTCCCGCTCGACGTGCGATTCATCGCAACCAGCAAGGTCGATCTCGAGGCGGAGGTTGCCACCGGCCGGTTCCGCGCCGACCTATTCTATCGACTGAACGTCGCGACGATCCATGTTCCTTCCCTGGAGCAGCGGCGCGCCGACATTCCCCTCCTGTTCCTGCAACTCCTCCGGGAAGCCTCTGCCCGATACGGGCGCGAGGACGTCGAGGTTCCACCGGACGTGATATCGGCCATTGCGCAGCGCGAGTGGCCGGGCAATGTACGTGAGCTGAGGAATGCGGCGGACCGTTTCGTTCTCGGCCTGGATGCCGGGCCGGGCGACGCCTCCGCGTTGCGGGAGGACAGCGAGCGGCTTGCCGACAAGGTGGCGGCCTTCGAGCGCAGCATCATCGCAGGTGCCATCGCCGCGCATGGCGGGGCGTTGCGGCCGGTCTACGAGATGCTCGGGATTTCCCGGAAGACACTCTACGAAAAGATGCAGAAATACGGGCTCGACAAGAAACTGCTCGGTCCGGACCAGTTTGCCTCCGAGGACAGGGACAGCCAGTCTTCCTGACGGGATGGGTGGATTTCCACCCAATATTCGCCTCGTATGTTTCGATTTCCACCCAAGGCAAGCGTCTGAGGCCTGGCTATCAACGGTTGTCGGGGGAGAAATAATTGCGCCACGGAAAAATGCGGCAGCAAAGTGCATGGAAGCTGGCGGAGGAGGAACTTTTGCCGGCTGACGACTGCATTCTGGAGGAACCTCATGAAAATCTTGAACGCCATTCTCGGCGCAACCGCTGTTGCCGCCGTTTCGCTTTTTTCCGCCACTGCCGGCGCGCAGACCTATCCCGACCGGACGATCACCATGGTTGTGCCGTTCTCGGCGGGCGGCCCGACCGATACGGTCGCACGGCTCGTCGCTGAATCCATGTCGAAGGATCTCGGCCAGCAGGTGATCGTGGAGAATGTCGGTGGTGCGGGCGGTACGCTCGGCGCGGCCCGGGTGGCCAATGCGGACCCCGACGGCTACACGATCCTGCTGCATCACATCGGCATGGCCACCAGCGCCACGCTGTACCGCAAGCTGAACTACGACACCCTCAACGCCTTCGAGTATGTCGGTCTCGTCACCGACGTGCCGATGACGATCGTCGCGCGCAAGGACCTTGAGCCGGCCGATCTCGGCGGCCTGATCGAGTATGCGAAGGCAAACAAGGACACTGTAACGGTCGCAAACGCCGGCATCGGCGCCGCGTCCCACCTTTGCGGCATGCTGTTCATGAGCGCCATCGATACGCCGCTCGTCACGGTTCCCTACAAGGGTACGGGACCGGCGATGACAGATCTCCTCGGCGGCCAGGTCGATATCATGTGCGACCAGACCACCAATACGACCAAGCAGATCCAGGCCGGCACGATCAAGGCCTATGCCGTCACCTCTCCGGAGCGTCTCGACGTCCTGAAGGACATCCCGACGACCGCCGAAGGCGGCCTCACGGATTTCCAGGTCGGCATCTGGCACGGCATCTATGCGCCGAAGGGCACCCCGCCCGAGGCCGTCGAGCGCCTGTCGAAGTCTCTCCAGGTTGCACTCAAGGACGAGAACGTCGCGGCCCGCTTCGCCGAGCTCGGCACCGAACCTTCCCCGGAAGCGGACGGCACGCCGGAAGCCCTGAAGGCAAAGCTCGAAAGCGAGATCGCACGCTGGAAGCCGGTGATCGAAGCTGCCGGCCAATACGCTGACTGACATTCATCGTCACGCTGACGCCGATCCTCTCTCCGTCCGGGGAGGGGATCGGCTCTGCGGCGCCGTCTCCGCGCGCCGCCTCCTCTTTACGGAGTGCACATGAAATCCCTTAGAATCGACGTCCCCAATATCATTTGCGGGCTCCTGTTTATCGCGCTTGCGCTGTTTTTCGGCATGCAGTCCCTGGCGCTGGAACTCGGAACGGCTTTCCGCATGGGGCCGGGCTATTTCCCCTTCGTTCTCGCCTGCTGCCTTGCCCTGTTCGGGGCGATCCTCGTCATTCAGGCGCTCCGCGTCGAAGGCGAGCCGATCGGACAGATCGCCTGGCGGGGCATGATGTTCATCCTGCCGGCACCGGTCTTCTTCGGCCTTACCGTCCGCGGCCTCGGCTTCGTGCCGGCGTTGTTCCTGACGGCGCTGATCGCCGCCTTCGCGTCGAACCGGATGAAGCCCGTCACCGCCGTGCTGCTTGCGACGGGCCTGACGATCTTCTGCTACCTCGTCTTCAGCTACGGGCTCAATCTCCCGTTCAGGGCCATCGGCCCCTGGCTGGGCCATTAAGGGAGGGGCGACATGGATTTCATCAGCAACCTCGAACTGGGTTTTGCCACGGCGACCTCGCTCGACAACCTCTTCTTCTGCCTCATCGGCGTCCTCCTCGGAACACTGATCGGCGTGCTGCCAGGCATCGGGCCGACGGCGACCATCGCCATGCTCCTGCCGATAACCTTCCAGCTCGAGCCGGTCTCGTCGCTGATCATGCTGGCGGGCATCTATTACGGTGCCCAGTACGGCGGATCGACGACGGCCATCCTCATCAACCTGCCGGGTGAATCGTCGTCGGCCGTCACGGCGATCGACGGTTACCAGATGGCCCGGAAGGGCAGGGCGGGCGTCGCGCTTGCGGTCGCCGCACTCGGCTCGTTCTTCGCGGGCAGCGTCTCCACCTTCCTGGTGGCGATCTTTGCGCCGCCGCTCACGGCGATCGCCCTCCAGTTCGGGTCGGCCGAGTATTTCTCGCTGATGATCGTCGGTCTCGTCTCCTCCGTGGCGCTCGCGCACGGCTCGATCATCAAGGCGCTCGCCATGGTGACGCTCGGCCTGCTGCTCGGAATGGTCGGCACCGACATCTACACCGGCACGCCGCGCTTCACGCTGGGCGTCCGCGAATATGCCGATGGACTGAACTTCGTCGCCGTCGCCGTCGGGGTGTTCGGGATCGCCGAAATCCTGCGTAACCTTGAAAGTGAAAAGACGCGCTCGCTGCTGATGGCCAAGGTCACCGGCCTCTTTCCCACGAAGGAGGATTTCAGGCAGATGGTCGCGCCCGTGCTTCGCGGCACGGCAATCGGATCGGCGCTCGGCATATTGCCGGGAGGCGGAGCGATCCTTGCCGCCTTCGCCTCCTACACGGTGGAGAAGCGGATCTCGAAGAATCCGGAAGAGTTCGGACAGGGAGCGATTGCAGGGGTGGCGGGACCGGAATCGGCCAACAATGCCGGCGCCCAGACCTCGTTCATTCCGCTCCTGACGCTCGGCATCCCCGCCAATCCGGTGATGGCGCTGATGATCGGCGCCATGATCATCCAGGGGATCGTGCCGGGTCCGAACGTCGCCACCGAACAGCCTGCGCTGTTCTGGGGGATCATCGCCTCGATGTGGATCGGCAACCTGATGCTCGTCGTCCTCAACCTGCCGCTGGTGGGGCTGTGGGTGAAACTCCTGACGGTGCCGTATTACGTGCTGTTCCCGATCATCATGGCCTTCTGCGCGATCGGCGTCTACAGCGTGAACTCCAACGTCTACGACCTCTATGCCGTCGCCTTCTTCGGGTTCATCGGCTACGTCCTGACGAAGCTGCGGTGCGAGCCTGCGCCGCTTCTGCTCGGGTTCGTGCTTGGTCCGCTGCTGGAGGAAAACCTCCGGCGCGCGATGATCCTGTCGCGAGGCGATCCGACCACCTTCTTCACCCGGCCGATCAGCGCGACGCTGCTTCTCATCGCGCTTGCGGTCCTGGTGGTCGTGCTTCTGCCGAGCGTCCGCAAGAAGCGGGACGAGGTGTTCCAGGACGAAGACTGAGAAAAGACTGCAGGTGCTCAGATCGAGTGGAGCACCTGCAGTTCTGACACCTGCGGCTGCTCGGCGATCCGCCGCAATAGCAGGCGGCCCATCGTCGCCCCGGCGGCTGAAAGATCCTCGTAGATCGTTTCCACGCGCGGCCTGATCTGGTCGAACAGGCCTGATGTCTGCTTGGCGACAAGGTGTATGTCGCGTCCAGGCTGCAGACCCTTGTCATAGGCGGCCGCCATGGCCGCGAGCGCCGAAACCTCGCCCCCGCAGATGAAGCCGTCGGGGGGAGAGGCTTCGTTCAGCAGGCGAAACACGGAACGCCTTATCTCTTCCGATTTGCTGTCCAGCGTGACGTCCCTTGCGATCTCGAAGGGAATGCCTGCTTCGCGGATGGCGGTCATGAAGCCGTGGCGCATATGGTGGGCGAAGGTGAACCTGTCCGGCGGCAGGATGATGCAGAGCTTTTTCGCGCCCGCCAAGATCAGCTTGCGGGCCGCCTCGTAGGCAAAAACATAGTTGTCGAAGTCGACATAGGGATGCTGCGTCGCGAGTTCCGTCCTGCCGTGGCAAACGAAGGGGAAATCCCGCTCCAGCAGAAGCTTCACCCGATCATCGGCGGGCTCGGTGCGGGTGAAGATGATGCCGTCGGCCATGCGGTTGCGCATGATGTAGCGGACCGGGGCCAGCTGCGGCGTGTCGGAGAAATGCGGCGTGATGACCAGATGATAGGGCGTTCCGCGCAACGCTTCCGTCAAGCCGTTGATCATCGACGTCGCATAGCCGAGGATTTCCTCGTGCGGATCGAGAACGAGGCTGATGACATTGGTGCGGCCGGTTCGCAGCCGCTGTGCCGCCCGATCCGGGAAGTAGCCGATCTCCTCGGCGGCACGCCGGACACGCTGGCGCGTCTCAAGCGCGATCTGCGGGGCGTCGGCGAGCGCCCGGGACACCGTCGTCACCGCGAGCCCCGTCAGTTCGGCAAGGGTCCTCAGGGTCGGCTTGGTGTCCGCCGAAGCGGATGGCATACCGCCGGGCGCCCGGTCCGGAGCTCCCCCGCTGTTCCTCCGGCTGCTCATCTTCTCGCGTCTCCTCGCCTCGCATGACCGGTTTCGCACGAAACTATATCGTTTTAAATCCG
>JAEZHO010000337.1 GCA_023416545.1 Pseudomonadota bacterium | reverse complement strand
CAGACCTTCGAGCGCATGAAGGCCGAGCGTCTTGCCGAAGCCGAACTGATCCGTGCACGCGGTAACGAGCAGGGCCAGACCCGCCGGGCGATCGCCGACCGCCAGGTGGTGGAGATCGTCTCCGCCGCCCAGCGCGACGCCGAAATCATCCGAGGCGAAGGCGATGCCGAGCGCACCAAGATCTTCGGCGAGGCCTTCGGGCGCGACCCGGGCTTCTTCGATTTCTACCGGTCGATGCGGGCCTATGTCGCCTCCATCGCCGACCAGGGCACGACCATGGTCCTGTCGCCGAATTCGGAGTTCTTCAAGTACCTCAACAACTCCCGGCCGGAAGCAGACGGGGCCCAGGCCCCGGCATCGGCAGCACCCCCTGCCACTCCAGGGGCCGCTCCAGGTGCCGATGCGGCACCCGCGAACGGCGGTTGAACGAAGAGGCGGCTCCGGCCGCCTCTTTTCGTCTCGGACGTCGTCAATCGGGCTTAGTGCCTGACGAAAAAAGGCGATTTGCTCGGTCTTCAATCCGCCCTATCTTGCGGCGAAAGTCAGCGGGACGGTCCGGGCGGCAGCCTGAGCCAGGACATTCGATACAAGGGGGGCCCGATGGCTCAATCGGTTCTATCGTCGTTGAAACGCTCCGTGGCAGCGATTGCGATTGTCGCCATGGCGGCGGGAGCGCAGGCGCAGACAGGCAACCCGCCGGCCGATCCGCCGGCCTCTCCCGACATGGAGACGCCATCGCAGGCCGCTCCGCCGACGGTAGAGGAAGCGCCGCAGGCCGGGGGCGATCAGCTTGGACCGGACGCCATGCTCCCGGCACCACCGACCGCGGCACCGACCGTGACCGCCGCGCCGTCGACGGGCCCCGCGATCGGCACCGGCCCGGCCTCGGTCGCCGACCTCGCCGAGGGGTTGCTCGACGCCGTGGTGAACATTTCCACCTCGCAGAGCGTCGGCGGCGAGGGCGCAGGCCCCCAGACGCCGCAGACGCCCGACGGCTCGCCCTTCGAGGAATTCTTCGACGAGTTCTTCGACGGTGACGGGAGCCAGGGCGGAAGCCAGAAGGTCAATTCGCTCGGCTCCGGTTTCGTCATCGACCCTTCCGGCTTCGTGGTCACCAACAACCACGTGATCGAGGATGCCGACGACATCGAGGTCGTGTTTCCCGACGGCAGGAAGCTGAAGGCGACGCTGGTCGGGACCGATCCCAAGACCGATCTCTCCGTGCTGAAGGTGGACCCTCCGGCGCCGCTCAAGGCGGTCCGCTTCGGCGATTCGCGACAGATGCGCATCGGCGACTGGGTGATGGCCATCGGCAACCCGTTCGGGCTCGGCGGCTCGGTCACTGTGGGGATCATCTCGGCGCGGGGCCGCAACATCAACGCCGGCCCCTATGACAATTTCATCCAGACCGACGCGGCGATCAACAAGGGCAATTCCGGCGGGCCGCTCTTCAACATGAAGGGCGAGGTCATCGGGATCAATACGGCGATCATCTCGCCGTCCGGAGGCTCGATCGGCATCGGCTTCGCGGTTCCGACGGAGCTGGCCCAGAACATCGTCAACCAGCTGATCGAGTTCGGCGAGACGCGGCGCGGCTGGCTCGGCGTGCGTATCCAGCCGGTCACCGAGGAGATCGCCGAAAGCCTCGGCCTGGACAGCGCCCGCGGCGCGCTCGTTTCGGGTGTGGTCGCGGGCGGCCCGGTCGACAACGGCGAGATCCGCGCTGGCGATGTCATCCTCGCCTTCGACGGAGTGCCGGTCCGGGAGATGCGCGACCTGCCGCGCGCGGTGGCGGAAAGTCCCGTCGGCAAGGCCGTCGACGTGACGGTCCTGCGCGACGGCAAGGAACAGACCGTCCAGGTGACGCTCGGCAGGCTCGAGGACAGCCCTGCCGACGAACAGGTCGAGGAGGGCGCCGCGCCCGAGGGGCAGGAACCGGTGCCCGACGGCGACCAGGGCGAGGAGCAGAACGGAGAGGTCCAGAGCGGCCCTGCAATCGCGCTCGGCATGACCATTGCGCCCCTCGACGACGAGCGGCGCGCTGAATTCAGCATCGACGACAGCATCGAGGGCGTCGTGATCACGGAGGTCGAGGGCGGATCGGCTGCGGCCGGGAAGGGCCTCAAGCCCGGGGACGTGATCGTCGAGGTGGCGCAGGATTTCGTCGACAACCCGACCGCGGTCAGGGAGAGGATCGATGCGCTGAAGGCGGAAGGGCGGCGCAACGTCCACCTGATGATCGCCGACCCGACCGGCGCGCTGCGCTTCGTGGCGGTGCCGCTGGAATAGTCAGAGTCCGTAGGTCTCGGCCGCGGCCGCATAGACGACATGCCGCTTGAGGTGGGGATGCGTACCCGGCACGCGGGGATGGTCGAAATCCATCTGCGGCCACGGGCGCATCCCGATCCGCCTCATCACCGCCGTGGACCGGTGGTTGCTTTCCACGGCGAAGGCGACCACGGCCGGGATATCCTTCTCGCGGAACGCGAAATCGAGGAGCGCGCCCGCGGCTTCCGTCACGTAGCCGTTGCCCCAGAATCGGGTCGCAAGCCGCCAGCCGATCTCCACCGTCTCTTCCGGGAAGATGCCGGGCATGTTGGGGTGGGAGAGGCCGCAAAAGCCGACGGGCTCGCCGGAGGTCTTCAGTTCCAGCGCATAGAAGCCGAGGCCGGTATCGCGGATCAAACCGTTGAGCTTGTCGAGAAGCGCGTCGGATTCGGCGTGGCTGCGCCGGAAGGGGAAGAACTCCATCACCTTCGAATCGGCGTTGATTTCCCGGAACAGGTCGCGGTCGCCCTCGACCCAGCTGCGGACCCGAAGGCGCGGCGTTTCCAGGATGACCAGCGGCGGCTCGACCAGGGTCATGGGGTGGCGAAGTCCGATTTGCGATA
>JAEZHO010000156.1 GCA_023416545.1 Pseudomonadota bacterium | reverse complement strand
TGACTTCACCATGCGCGCGAAGAAGAGCCACTTGTCGATACGCTGATGCGAACCTTGACCCGGGCCCTCTTCGTCCATGGCTACTTCTTCATCTGCTCCTTCAGGGCGGCGAGCTTTGCGAATGGCGAATCCGGGTCAACCGGTTTCTCCTTGCGGGGCGGTTTTGCCTCGAAACGGGCAGGCTGCGACGCTTTGCCGCGATCGGGACGTTCGCCCCTCTCAGGACGCGGTCCACGCTCCGGCTTGCCCTCCGGCCAACGGTTCGGTCGGCCCGGGCCCTTCGCGTCACGTTCGCCCTGTCCCCGTCCCTCGCCGCGACCTTCGCCGCGATTTTGGCGGCGGTCCGGCTGCTGCGACCGGCCGGTACGCTGATTTTCGTTGCGGCCCGCCGGACGCCACAGGAGCACCGGCTTGGGCGCCTCGGGCTCCGTTGTCACCGACGCCTCGCCGGCGGCAGTGGCAGGGGCAGCAGTGTCCGCAGCAGAGGCATCGACCTCTGCCTCCGAGGCATCTGGTGCGGTGACGGAAGTTTCGGCTTCGGAGCCGTGATCGTCGCCGGCTGCTTCGGGAGCCTGCTCCTCCGTCGACGCCTGATTGCCTTCGGAAGAAGTCGGCTCAACCTGTTCCTCGGCCGCCACCGACGTGTCGGACGCGGAAGCCGGCTCCTGGGCCGAGAGGAAGGACGAGGCCTCCTCGGCTGTCACGATGTCGGCCCGATATCCGAGGCCCTTGAGGATTTCCTCCATGTCGTCCGGCGTTGCGCCAAGGATCGAGAGCATGGACGTCGTCGTCATGAAGCGGCGGCCATCATAGGCGCCGTCCGGACGCGGAGACGTTCCGGGCTTCCACTGCAGGAGGGGACGGATGAGGTCCGCCAGACGCTCCAGGATATCGACGCGGACCGCGCGTTTCCCGAGGAAGCGGAAGCCGGCAAGCTTGTAGAACGTGCGCTCGAAGCCCGGATCGGCGACGACAGAGGTCCGGCCGGCGGCGAGCGCCGGTATGAGTTCGCCATAGCCCGGCTTGTCGAGACCGTCGTTCTTGAGCGCCCACAGGAGCGTGATGAGTTCTGCAGGCGCAGGCTTCAGAAGGGCCGGCATGAAGATGTGATAGGCGCCGAAACGGATGCCGTAGCGGCGCATGGAGGCGCGCGCGTCCTGGTCCAGCGACTTCACGTCGTCGGCCACGTCGCGGCGGAACAGGACGCCGAGGTTTTCGACGAGCTGGAACGCCAGACCCTTGGCGAGACCCTGGAGGTCTTCCGCGCGGGAAAGATCGTCGAGCGGCTTCAGGACTGTTGCGATGTGATGGTTCACGAACCGCTCGATGCGGGCGATGACATGATCGCGTGCATTGCCGGCCAGTTGCTCGTCCGCAAGGAGGATGACGCGCGGACGCATGACGTGGTCGCTTGCCGCGAGACGGGCAACCGGGTCACCGAGCCAGCGGACGAAGCCGTCCGAGCCGATCGCCAGGTCGCTGTTGCCGGACGCGAAAAGCCGGGCAGCCCGCGCCTCGAACTCGAGCGTCAGGGCCTTCTGCGCGGCGGCCTGGACAGCCTTCGCATCGGGACCTTCCGCACCCGAGATCGGCGTAAACCGGAATCCGGCCAACTGTCCGACGTGATGTCCTTCTACGAAGACATCGCCATTCACACTGATTTCTGCTTCCAGCATCGCATTCTCTCTCAGGCGCCTCATGAGCACAGATGTCCTGCGGTCAACAAAGCGTTTCGTCAACCGTTCATGTAGCGCGTCCGACAGCCTGTCCTCAATTTCCCTGGTCTTTTCTTGCCAGTGTGTCGGATCGGTCAGCCAGCCGGGGCGGTTCGAGACATAAGTCCAGGTGCGGATCTGGGCGATCCGAGCGGACAAGGTATCGATTTCGCCGTCCGTCCGGTCAGCGCGCTTCACTTGCTCGGCCATGAAATCTTCATTCACGGTACCGTGGCGCACCAGATCGAAGAAAAGAGTCGAAATAAGGTCCGCATGCTGCGCCGGCGCGATTCTGCGGTAGTCGGGAAGCGCGCAGGCTTCCCACAGTTTTTCCACGCGGGCCGGGGTGGTCGAGACGTTGACGATCTCGGGATATCGGCAAAGATATTCCAACGCCTGACTGTCGGTGGCGGGCAACGCCCGCGTGAGGCCCGGGACCGTCGGCGCCACTTCAAGGCTTTCGCGCAGGCCGCGCAGCGACGAGAAGTCGAGTGCCTTCGACCGCCATTGCAGGACCTTCACCTCGTCGAACTCATGGCTCTCGATCCGTTCCACCAGTTCATCGTCGAGCGGAGCGACCTGACCGGTCACGCCGAACGTCCCGTCGCGGAGGTGACGGCCGGCACGACCGGCGATCTGCCCCATCTCGCCGGGCGTGAGATGGCGGAACTGGAAGCCGTCGAACTTGCGGTCCTGGGCAAAGGCAACATGGTCGACATCGAGGTTGAGGCCCATGCCGATCGCGTCGGTAGCGACCAGGTACTCGACGTCGCCCTCCTGATAGAGGCCGACCTGGGCATTGCGGGTCCGCGGGCTCAGCGCGCCGAGAACGACCGCCGCCCCACCGCGCTGCCGGCGGATCAACTCGGCGATCGCGTAGACCTCGTCGGCCGAAAACGCGACGATGGCCGATCGCTGCGGAAGCCGGGTGATCTTCTTCTGGCCCGCGTAGAAAAGCTGCGACATCCGCGGCCGTTCGACGATCGTGATGCCGGGAAGGATCCGCTGCAGGATCGGCCGCATGGTGCCGCCCCCCAGAAGCAGGGTTTCCTCGCGGCCGCGCAGATGCAGGATGCGGTCCGTGAAGATGTGTCCGCGCTCGAGATCGGCCGCAAGCTGGACCTCGTCGATCGCAACGAAGGCAGCCGTGGTTTCCCGCGGCATTGCCTCGACGGTACAGACAGAAAAGCGGGCATTGGGCGGGCTAATCTTCTCTTCACCGGTGATGAGGGCCACCGCGTTCGCCCCCACCTTTTCCACAACCCGGGTATAGACTTCACGGGCAAGCAGCCTCAGCGGCAGGCCGATCACGCCGCTCCCGTGCGCCACCATCCGTTCGATTGCGTAATGGGTCTTTCCCGTATTGGTCGGGCCGAGCACGGCGGTTACGCCGCGGCCGCTCAGGATCATGGGTTGGAAATTCAAATCCGTATCCGCACACTGTCGCTGGAAGTCACGCCTTCCGCGCCCCAGAGATGGCAATCGCGGCCCCTCCTGGCAAGAGAGCCGCAAGCCTGTCCCGCTTTTTTACCGGATGACCCGCGAGGGGACCAGCAAGGTCACGATGGGCGGCTGACCGGCCCCCGTTATCGACGCGCGGTCTGATCCGGGGAAGGTCGCTGGAACATTCCGCACTCCGGGCATTGATGCGGCGGAACAAAACAGTAGAAGATGCGTTTGTTCCCGCATCCTGAACTTTGGATCGGAGAATAGCATGCTCGGTACGGTGTTGCTCGTAATCCTGATACTGCTTCTGATCGGCGCGCTGCCGAATTGGGGTTACAGCCGCGGCTGGGGCTATGGGCCATCAGGAGGTCTAGGGCTCATCCTGGTCATCGTCATCATCCTCCTGCTTATGGGCAGGATCTAGTAACGCGTCGTTAAATCGGGAAGGAACAACCATGAAGAAGATCTTGCTCGCGGCTGCCCTCATCGGCTCCCTCGCATCCTGCACCTCCACGGAGCGTGGCACGGCCATCGGCGCCGGCACCGGCGCCGTCATCGGCGGCGTTGCTACGAACAGCTGGGGTGGCGCGGCTATCGGCGCAGTTGCGGGCGGTGCCGTTGGCGCGCTCGTCGGCGCCTCTCAGGACCGCCAAGGCTATTGCGTCTATCGCGACCGTTATGGCCGGACCTACGAAGCGCGCTGCCGCTAATCGTCACCCTCAGTCAACAAGAAACGGCGCCGTCTCCCACGGCGCCGTTTTCCTTGTCCCGTCTGTCAGGCGAAATGCTGCCCGCCGTTCACGGTAATGGTCGAGCCGGTGATGAAGCCGGCATTGTCCGACGCGAGAAAGACGACGCATCGGGCGACCTCTTCCGGCTCTCCCAGCCGACCCACGGGGATCTGCGGAATAATTCGCTCGTTGAGGACCTTTTCCGGCACGGCCTTGACCATGTCCGTGCCGATATAGCCTGGGCAGATGGCATTCACGGTGATGTTCTTGGGCGCTCCCTCCTGGGCGAGCGCCTTGGTAAACCCCAGGTCGCCCGCCTTGGCGGCGGAATAGTTGACCTGGCCCATCTGGCCCTTCTGGCCATTGATGGACGAGATGTTGATGACGCGACCGAAGCTGCGGTCCCGCATCCCGCCCCAGACCTGGTGCGTCATGTTGAACAGGCCCGTAAGGTTCGTGGCGATGACCTCGTTCCATTGCTCGGGCGTCATCTTGTGAAACATGCCGTCGCGGGTAATCCCGGCATTGTTCACGAGCACGTCCACAGGCCCGATCTCCTCCTCCACGCGGGCGACGCCATCGGCGCATTCCCGGTAGTTGGAGACGTCCCACCGGAAGACCGGAATGCCGGTCTCTTCACCGAAGGCCTTCGCCTTTTCCTCGTTTCCCGCAAAACTTGCGGCGACGCGAAATCCGGCAGCCCCTAGTGCGATAGAGATGGCCGCGCCTATTCCGCGCGTGCCCCCCGTGACCAATGCAACCCTGCTCATCACCGCTCTCCTCCCTTGCACCTTCAATCGGCCATCGCGGGCCCGGGCCGGACCCGATCAGAACGGCTGCCGCACCCGCTGCAGCGGCCGTCGCTCGTCACATCGCCTCAAGGCACATGGCAACCCCCATGCCACCGCCGATGCAGAGCGTTGCGAGGCCCTTGCGCGCGCCGCGCCGCTTCATCTCGAAGACCAGTGTGTTGAGGATACGGGCACCCGAGGCGCCGATCGGATGACCGATGGCGATCGCCCCGCCATTGACGTTGACGATAGCCGTATCCCAGCCGAGTTCCTTGTTGACGGCGCAGGCCTGGGCGGCGAACGCCTCGTTCGCCTCCACCAGATCCAGGTCCTGGGCCTTCCACCCTGCCTTTTCCAGCGCCTTCCTCGACGCCGGAATGGGCCCAGTTCCCATGATCTGAGGATCCACCCCGGCTGTCGCCCAGGAAACGATCCGCACGAGCGGCTGGATACCCCGCCGACCCGCCTCTCCCTCGGTCATCAGGACAGCCGCGGCGGCGCCATCGTTGATGCCGGACGCGTTGCCCGCGGTCACGGTGCCATCCTTGTCGAAGGCCGGCCGAAGCTTCGCCATGTTGTCGAAGGTGGTCCCGGCGCGGATATACTCGTCGGCATCGACAGTGACATCGCCCTTGCGGCCCTTCACGACGAACGGGACGATCTCGTCCTTGAACCGTCCTGCGGCCTGGGCGGCTTCCGCCTTGTTCTGCGACTGCACGGCGAACTGGTCCTGCTCATCGCGGGACAGCTGCCACTGGCGGGCCACGTTTTCGGCCGTGATGCCCATGTGGTAACCATAGAAGGCGTCCGTCAGCCCGTCCTTGATCATCGTATCGATCATCTTCATGTCGCCCATCTTGACGCCATTGCGCAGGTGAGTGCAGTGGGGGGCCATGGACATCGATTCCTGGCCACCGGCGACGACGATCCGGGCATCGCCGAGAGCGATCTGCTGCATGCCAAGCGCTACCGCGCGAAGACCAGAACCACAAAGCTGGTTGACGCCCCAGGCGGTGGCTTCCTCGGGAACGCCGGCCTTGATCGCAGCCTGACGTGCCGGGTTCTGCCCCTCGCCCGCCGGCAGGACCTGGCCAAGGATCACTTCGTCCACTTCCGCGGCCTCGACCCCGGCGCGACCGAGCGCGCCGGCGATCGCCGCAGCGCCCAGTTCATGCGCCGGCACGTTGGCGAAAGCGCCGTTGAAGGATCCGACGGCGGTTCGGGCGGCCGACGCAATTACGATGGAATGGCTAGTCACGGACGTCTCCTCGTCGTTCTGTTTTGTCGAGACAGTGGCAAAGCTTCCCTGTGAAGTCAAACAGCTCTGAATGAGCCTTTCCCGAAAGGAAAGAAGGAGAATGGAGCTTCTTTTTGCGCAGCAAATTGCTGTCCGTGCGGCGCACAAAAACAAATTGTCAGGCTGCTTCGTTTGGGCTTACATTTGAAACGGGACAGCTCTTCATGCGGGAGCCTGCGCGGAGCGAGGAGAGGAAGAATGGCCAAGACCGAAGGCGAGACCGTCATCAAGAAATACGCCAACCGACGTCTCTACAACACCGGCACCAGCACCTACGTAACGCTGGAAGACCTCGCGAAGATGGTCAAGAAAGGCGAGGAATTCCTCGTTCAGGACGCCAAGACGGGGGAGGACATCACCCACTCGGTCCTGACGCAGATCATCTTCGAGCAGGAATCCAAGACGGGGAACACGCTCCTGCCGATCTCCTTCCTGCGCCAGCTGATCTCATATTACGGAGACCAGATGCAGATGGTCGTGCCGACCTTCCTCGAGCATTCGATGCAGGCCTTCACCGACCAGCAGGCACAGATGCGCGAACAGATGACGCGGGCCTTCGGCGAGAGCCCTCTTACGAAGAACCTGCAGGCCCCGATGCAGTTGATGGAAGAACAGGTCCGGCGCAATACGGATATGTTCCGCCAGGCAATGCAGATGTTCTCGCCATTCGGCGCCGAGGCTGCGGGGGGCGCCCCCAAGAAATCGGAATCCAAGGATATCGAGGAACTGAAGGAACAGCTCCGCAACCTTCAGAACAGGCTGGACAAGCTGTAGCGGCGGGCGCCTGGCGCTCGGCTAAGCTGGCACAAAAAAAGGCCGGTTGCCCGGCCTGTTTTCTTGGGATCCGCAAGAAGCGCTTATGCGCTTTCCTTCGGCGTCAGCACCTGGCGACCGCGATACATGCCTGTCTTCAGGTCGATGTGATGCGGACGGCGAAGTTCGCCGGAGTTCTTGTCCTCGACATAGGTCGGTGCCTTCAGCGCGTCGGCCGAACGGCGCATACCGCGTTTCGAAGGGCTTGTTTTTCTCTTAGGTACAGCCATTCTCGTTACTCCACTTCGTGCAAGGCATGATCCCCGGCCGGAACTTTAGCCGAACTGGACATCCTTTAATCTCGGAAATTCGGCCGGCTTATACATGCTGATCACCCCCTTGACCAGTCCCCGGCGCAAAATTTCCGCCGGGTCCTACTGATAGATGCAGGTCGCGTATTCGCCCGCATTTCGCGCCCGTCGCTCGACGACGCCGGCAATGCGTCGCATGCCCGGGCCCGGCTTGCCGGCGACGCGGGTCGCGGGGTTGGGAAGCGCCGCGGCCAGCAGCGCCGCCTGACGCCGCGTAAGGTCGCTCGCGGGCACACCGAAATGATGCTGGGCGGCCGCCTCCGCTCCGTAGACGCCCGGGGCCCATTCCGCCACGTTGAGATAGACTTCCATCATCCGCCGCTTCGACCAAACGAAGTCCGCGACGATCGCCAGCGGCATCTCCAGCGCCTTGCGAACGAAGGAGCGGCCGTTCCAGAGGAACAGGTTCTTGACGGTCTGCATGGGGATGGTGCTCGCGCCCCGCGTGCTCTCCCCATCGAGCGCCCCCTCCACGACCGCCTTCATCTCTCCCCAGTCGATGCCGCCATGGCGACAGAACTGCCCGTCCTCCGACATCATCACCGAGCGGACGAGGTTGGGAGAAATGTCATCGAGGCTGACCCACCGGCGATCATAGCCCTTCAGCGTGACCAGGTCCGACAACATGAGGGTCGATACGGGATGCACGACCGGGGGCGCATATGCCAGGATAAGCAGATAGGGGACTGCCAGTACCACCAGCGCAATGAGGATCACTCGGCGCAGGAGGCCGGCAAACGGCATCCGTCGGCTGCGATGCAAGCCTTCCCCTCCCTCTCCTGCCTGTTGCTCCGGCCTGACGTCCAATTTAGCCTCTCGGGTCAGTCGCTTCTTAACGTTTGGCGCTGCCAAAGGCCAGTGATTGACCGAGGCGGATTGTCCGAAAGTTGCGGGCGAGCAAGCGGCGGCGTTGAAGTTGCCCACGACCCGTGCCAAACAGCCGGGATGACGATATCGACCTCTGACTTCGAACAGCATCTGGGCGAGAGCGCCAAGCGGACGGAAGCGCTTCTGGTCTC
>JAEZHO010000044.1 GCA_023416545.1 Pseudomonadota bacterium | reverse complement strand
GCGGCTGGAACGGGCTGATCGCGCCGGAAGCCTACGGCGGCCAGAACCTGCCGCACATGCTGAACGTCGCCGCGCTGGAGATGTGGAACTCGGCCTCGATGGCCTTCGCGCTCGCGCCGACGCTCACGATGGGCGCGATCGAGGCTCTCGACAAGCACGGCAGCGACGCCCTCAAGGAAAGATATCTCGAAAAGCTCGTTTCCGGCGAATGGACCGGGACCATGAACCTGACCGAGCCCCATGCCGGCTCCGACCTCGGCGTGCTCAAGGCGCGCGCCGAACGCCGCGACGACGGCACCTACCGTATCTTCGGCCAGAAGATCTTCATCACATGGGGCGAGCACGACGCGGCCGAAAACATCATCCACCTCGTGCTGGCGCGTCTTCCCGATGCGCCGGCCGGCACGCGCGGCATCTCGCTCTTCCTCGTGCCGAAGTTCCTCGTCAATGAGGACGGCTCGATCGGGGCCCGCAACGACGTCTTCTGCCATTCCATCGAACACAAGCTCGGCATCCACGGTTCGCCCACCTGCACGATGATCTACGGCGACGGCAGGTTCGGCGATGTGAAGGGCGCGATCGGCTGGCTGGTCGGCGAGGAGAACAAGGGTCTCGCCTGCATGTTCACCATGATGAACAATGCCCGTCTCGCGGTTGGCATGCAGGGCGTCGCCATTGCGGAAGCCGCCACCCAGAAGGCGATCGAATACGCCCGCGAGCGCACCCAGGGCAAGGCGCCCGGCTGGACGGGGACCGGCATGAGCCCGATCATAGAACATCCCGATGTCGCCCGCATGCTGCTGACGATGAAGGCCCTGACCCAGGGGTCGCGCGCGATCTGCTATGCCTGTGCCCACGCCATCGACATGGCTGGCCACGCCGAAGGCGACGAGGCGAAGACCTGGGGCGAGCGCGCAGCACTGCTGACGCCGATCGCCAAGTCGTTTGCCACCGATGCCGGCGTGGACGTCGCCTCCCTCGGCATCCAGGTCCATGGCGGCATGGGCTTCATCGAGGAGACCGGCGCTGCCCGTTATCTCCGCGATGCCCGCATCGCCCCGATCTACGAAGGCACCAACGGCATCCAGGCGATCGACCTCGTAGCGCGCAAGCTGCCGCTCTCGGGCGGGGCGCAGGTGAGCGGTTTCATCGCGGAACTGAAGGACATTGCCGAGCGCGTCGCCGCCTCCAACGAGCCGGCTTTCGGCGCGACGGCCGAGGGCCTGCGGGAGGCGATCGCCGATCTCGAGACCGCGACCGGCTGGCTCCTGAATGCGCAGGCGGAAGGACGCGTTGCGGAAGCGCTTGCGGGCGCGACGCCCTACCAGCGCCTGTTCGGCCTCGTTCTCACCGGCACCTATCTTGCCAAGGGCGCGCTTGCGCCTTCCGACGACGGCCGGAAAGGGCCGCGGCTGACGCTCTGCCGCTTCGCGGTCGAAAACCTGCTGCCGGAAACGGCGGCGCTGAAGCGCCAGGTGGTAGAAGGTGCGGCGAGCCTCGAGGCGGCCCGCGCCGCGCTCGCCTGAGGAGAGACGTCATGAGCGACAACCACATCCTCGTCGAGCGGCCCGATCAGCAACCCGGCGTCCTCGTAATCCGCTTCAACCGGCCGGAGAAGAAGAACGCCATCACCACCGCCATGTACGGGCGGATGACGGAAGCCCTGCGCGAGGCTGACAGCCACGACGGCATTCGCGCCGTCGCCTTTCTCGGGACCGACAACTGCTTTTCCGCCGGCAATGACATGGGCGACTTCCTCGCCTACGCCATGAGTGGCGGCGGTCGTCCCTCGGCCGCGGACTTCCTGCAGGCGCTTGCCACCTGCGGCAAGCCCATGGTCTCCGGCGTGGACGGCCTCGCGATCGGCATCGGCACCACGATCCATCTCCACTGCGACATGACCATCGCGTCCGATCGCGCCCATTTCCGCACGCCGTTCGTGGACCTTGCGCTCGTGCCGGAGGCTGCCTCCAGCCTGATCGCGCCGCGCGTCATGGGCCACCAGCGCGCCTTCGCACTGCTCGCTGCCGGCGAAGGCTTCTCCGGCGAGCAGGCCCGCGAGGCCGGCATCGTCTGGAAGGTGGTGCCGCAGGATGCCGTCGAGACCGAGACGCTCGCGCTTGCGGCGAGCCTTTCCGCCAAGCCGCCGCATGCCATGAAGATCGCCCGCGACCTCATCCGCGGAAACGGCGACGACGTTTTGGCGCGCATGGACGAGGAACTGGTGCACTTCACCGCACAGCTTCGCAGCGCCGAGGCCCGCGCCGCTTTCGAGGCCTTCATGCGCCGTTGAGGCGGCGCATGGCCGTCCACGCCTGAAGCACAGGTTGGTTCGGCTGTTCAGGGCCCGAGCGGGTTGATGTCGCCCACGAAGCGGATGAGGTCCGCCATCGTGAAATGACCCTCCTGCTTGCACGGCAGTTCCGGTTTCCAGTTGGACCTCTTCCAGAGGAAGGACTCGTGGTCCCCGTGGACCAGGCCGAGGAAGGTCTCCGCCACGATGGTCGATGCCATCGGACCCAGGCGCTTTCCGTCATGGTAATGCTGCGCCTCCTTCAGGACGTAGTACCAGAGCGGCGTCTCCTCGTGCAGGCCGTGCTTTTCCGCGACCTTGCCATCCGGCCCGGTGGCGATCTCCGCCGGTGTCATCGGCTGGATCTTCATCGCGCGACAGACGGCCTGGCCCGAAGGCAGGCCGATCTGTACGCCGCGCCGCAGATTGCGGAAGGGAAGGTTCGCATCCCGCTGCTGCTGCTCCGTCGGGTCCTCGCGCAGGCCCGGCAACGTGTGCAGCGACGGCGCGATGAACGGATCGAGCTTTCGCGAGAAGTTGAAGGTGAAATCCGTCCCGCCCTGGCCGACCACGTCGAAGAACCGCCGCCAGTCGATCACCCAGTTCGAGGGCAGTTCCGCAAGCGGGGGAAGAGGGGGCGGGGGCGGAGGAGACACCGGGGCCAGCTCGCCGACGATCTTTCCGGACTTGCCGGTGAAGAAGAACAGCGCCTGCAGGCTGCCATTGGCAATCCGCGGGCTTCCGGGATGGAAGGCGCGATTGTGGCTGTAGGTCTCGCGAACCATGGAGTGTCCGAGCCGGTAACACCCCGCGGCAAACTCTGCCGGCATGTAGGGACGCCTCTTGAACCGGTAGAATTCCCGGCCCTTGTTCTTGATGCGGTTGATCAGGCCCGGTTCCGTCAGCCGCTCCACGAAGTCGAAGAGGACGATCCACTGGTAGTGCCAGGTCACGATCCGGCGCGCCTCGAGAAACAGGGCGCCACCGGTCAGCGGCGAGCCGTTCTTCTGCAGCCAGTCGACGACCGCGTTGTGGAAGCGGAGCATCAGCAAATGCGTCTGCGCCACCAGCAGGTTCTCGTCGTTGCGCTCGTCGAAGATCAGCGCATGGCCCACCTGGTTGCGCGGCAGGTCGTGCCGGAGCGAGGTGATGGCCTCGCCGAGTTCGTTGCTCGACGCGCCCGTCTTGCCGATGAGGAGCAGCGGCGTGATGTCGAACGTCGTCCTGTCGCGCTGGTAGAGGTAGGGATGGATGCCCGGTCCATCCCCGTAGAGTGAATCGAGATCGAGCACCGGCGTCCTGAAATTGTCGGTCGCCTTGGGATCGGCCTTCTGCTGTTCGAGAGGCGTCGTGTCCAGCGTGATGTCGTGGTCGATGAACTGGCCGAGATAGGTATAGCCGGCCGGGATGTTCTCGTTGTCGCCGCCGGGATCGGGGTCGGCGCCCACCGCGCCCTGGTCCCGCATAGCCTTGGCAAGTTCGAACAGTGCATCGTCGTCCGCATAGAGCGGCAACAGGTTCGGAAACATCACGCCGAATTTTCCGGGGTCGCCGATCCCGTTGAAGGAATGCAGCGTCTCGCGCTTCATGCCGCGCACACCATGTCCATGCATCGCAATGT
>JAEZHO010000023.1 GCA_023416545.1 Pseudomonadota bacterium | reverse complement strand
GGACATGCTTGCTGCCGGCAACGATGGGCTTCGCCTAGCGGGATTGTGACCTCAAAGCAATATGACGGTTTCGTGACAGTATGCCTCAGGCACCGACGGCCGATTTCAGCGGCGGTTGTTGCAGCCTTTCGCCGAAGCTCAGGAGGAGTTCCTTGAGTTGCGGTTCGTTGACCCGTGACGCAGCCTCGGCGGGCGAGACCCACTCAAGGCGCCGGCTTCCCTTCTCGGGAAAGTTTCGCGCCATCTCCTCGACCTCGAGCGCATGGACCTGGACCCGCACGGGGATCTTGAGCCCCGTCTGCAGGGATTTCCGGTAGTGGTAGAAGCCGAGCGGTTCCTTGGCGACCTTGCCCCTGACGCCGGCTTCCTCGAAGGCCTCCCGCTCGGCGACCGCATGCGCCTTCTTCCCCGACATGGGCCAACCCTTGGGGATGACCCACCGTCCGGTATCGCGGCTGGTGAGGAGGAGGATCTCGCATGTCCCCTGCTTCTTCTTCGCCCGATAGCAGAGTGCGGCATATTGCTGCTTCGGCGGTCGCCGCAACATCAGGCCGACGTCATTCTTCAGGCGGTTCAGAAGTTGCAACAGGGTAATCCTCCTATACTCCCATGGTGTCTTGCGGCCGGTCTTTCGGCTGCCTGGCGAGCCCGCGGATCGCATGGCTGTGCGGCAGAAGTGAGTCGTTTTATTTTGATCTTGAAATATAGTGCTTATCTGAGGCTTGTGCAGCGATTGACTGCGGCCGGAAGCATAAAATCACCATAAAAAATGGGTTCCGGCAGGCCCGATGGTGCCCGGGGCAGTCGAGCTTCATGCTAACGCGTCTTGGTATGTCGCCATCCTAGCTGCTATGACGCGCATAAAGGCTGGAGGAGATGCCGTGTCCGATGCCATAAAGTTTCTCGAGCCACGCCAGGCAGTCCTGTCGCGGCGGACGACGATCATCGCCGATCTCGCGGATCTGCTGCCGCCGGAATGTCTGGTGCACGAACCGCGGGAACTCGTTCCCTTCGAGACGGACGCATTCGTCTCCTACCGGCGTCTGCCTCTCGCCGTCGCCCTGCCGAGGACGACGGAGCAGGTGGCCGCGGTGATGAAATACTGCCACCGCTATGGCGTCCCGGTCGTCCCCCGTGGTGCCGGCACCTCGCTCTCCGGGGGCGCTATCCCGCAGGAAGATGCGGTCGTACTCGGGCTTTCCAAGATGTCGCGGATCCTCGAGGTCGATCCCGCCAATCGCACGGCAACCGTCCAGGCGGGCGTGACCAATCTGAGCATTTCCGATGCCGTGAGCCCGCAGGGTTTCTTCTACGCCCCCGACCCGAGCTCGCAGCTCGCCTGCACGATCGGCGGCAATATCGGAATGAATTCGGGCGGCGCCCACTGCCTGAAATACGGGGTCACCACAAACAACCTGCTCGGCGTGAAGATGGTGCTGGTAGACGGCACCGTCATCGAACTCGGCGGCAAGCACCTCGATGCGGCCGGCTATGACCTGCTCGGGCTGGTCTGCGGCTCCGAAGGCCAGCTCGGCATCGTGACGGAGGCGACGGTGAGGTTGATCGCCAAGCCGGAAGGCGCGCGTCCCGTCCTCTTCGGTTTCGATACCTCCGAGCAGGCGGGCGCCTGTGTCGCGGATATCATCGGGTCCGGCATCATCCCGGTCGCGATCGAGTTCATGGACAAGCCGGCGATCGAGATATGCGAGGCTTTCGCGCATGCAGGCTATCCGCTGGACGTCGGTGCCCTGCTGATCGTCGAGGTCGAGGGATCCGAGGCCGAGATGGAGGCGATGCTCAAGAGCATCGTCGAGATCGCCGGCCGCCACGGCGTCAGGACGGTGCGCGAAAGCCAGAGTGCCACGGAGGCGGCGTTGATCTGGAAGGGTCGCAAGTCCGCATTCGGAGCGACCGGCCGCATTGCCGACTATATCTGCATGGACGGGACGGTGCCACTCGGCAAGCTTTCCTACGTGCTGGAGAAGACGTCGGAGATCGTCGAGCGCTTCGGGTTGAGGGTCGCCAACGTCTTCCACGCCGGTGACGGCAACATGCACCCGCTGATCCTGTTCAACGCCAACGATCCCGAGGATGCCGCCCGCGCCGAGGAGGCGGGCAACGAGATCCTCAAGCTCTGCGTCGATGCCGGCGGTTGCCTGACCGGCGAGCATGGCGTCGGCATCGAGAAGCGTGACCTCATGCTCCACCAGTATTCAGAGGCCGACCTCAACCAGCAGATGGCGGTCCGGTCGGCCTTCGATGCGGGCTGGCTCCTCAACCCGTCGAAAGTGTTCCCGCTGGAGGGGCGTCCGGCCGCATGACCTTCATACCCCATAATGAATCCGACGCCGCCTATGTCATCCGCAATGCCGCCGCCAGCGGCTCGACCCTGGAGCTTTGCGGCGGCAATACCCGCAGCGGCTTCGGCAATGCGGTTGTCGCGCACGAGACGCTGAGTTCGCGGGGCCTGTCCGGCATCGTCGATTACGTGCCGGCCGAAATGGTCATGACCGCGAGAAGCGGAACCCCGGTTTCCGAGATCGAGGCGGCACTCTCGGCCAATCGCCAGATGATGCCCTTCGAACCGATGGACCACCGCGGCATCATGGGAACCTCGGGCGAGCCGACGATCGGCGGCGTCTTTGCCGCCAATGTGTCGGGACCCCGCCGCTTCGTCGCCGGTGCCGCCCGCGACAGCCTGCTCGGCCTGCGCTTCGTCAATGGCAGCGGCGAGATCATCCGCGCGGGCGGGCGGGTGATGAAGAACGTCACGGGGCTCGATCTCGTCAAGCTGCTCGCCGGATCGCACGGGACGCTGGGCTTTATCACCGAGGTGACCTTCCGCGTCCTGCCGGTCCCGCAGACCATGGCGACCATCGTGGTCTCGGGGCTTGACGATGCCGTTGCGGCGCGGGCGATGGCGACCGCCATGGCGATGCCGGTGGAAGTCTCCGGCGC